>NZ_JBSFMM010000026.1:0-66603 GCF_053599555.1 Streptomyces sp. NPDC000941 | reverse complement strand
GAGGTGTCCTATACAGAGCGGGCGCGCTCGAAGAGAGCGCGCCGGGCCGGCCGCTTTGGGGCTGCGAAGCCTCGCGTCAGGAGGTGTAGTCGGCGTTGACGCGTACGTAGCCCGCCGACAGATCGCAGCCGTAGACGGTGGCGGCGGCCTCGCCGAGGCCCAGGGAGACCGAGATGTCGACCTCGCTGTGCCGCATGAGTTCGGTGAGCCGGTCCAGGGTGTCCGCCTCGGGCTCCTCGGGGTAGACCTCGATGCCGCCGAAGCGCACGCTCACCTTGGCCGGTTCGATATCGGTGTCGTCGGTGTTCTTGCCGATGGCCATCAGGACCCGCCCCCAGTTGGGGTCAGCCCCGTGCACGGCCGTCTTGACCAGCGGCGAGTTCACCACACTCTTCGCCACCCGCTTGGCCTGTGCGCGGTCCCCGGCCCCGTCGACGGTGACGCGGAGCAGCTTCGTGGCGCCCTCCCCGTCCATGGCCATCTGCAGCGTCAGATCCAGGCACACCTCGGCGAGCGCGGCGGCGAACTCGACCTGGTCGACCGGCCCCGCCGCGCCGTTGGCAAGCACGGCCACCGTGTCGGAGGTCGAGGTGTCGGTGTCCACGCTCAGACAGTTGAAGCTGCGGTCCACCGCCCCGCGCAGCGCGGCGTCCAGCGCGTCGGGCGGGATGGCCGCGTCGGTGAAGAGATAGGCCAGCATCGTGGCCATATTGGGCTCCAGCATCCCGACGCCCTTGGCGACGCCGACGATCCGGGCAGCCCCGACCGAGCGCGCACTGATCTTGGGCCGGGTGTCGGTGGTCATCATCGCCCGGGCCACCCGCTCGGTCCCGGCGTCGAAGACGGCGGCGCCCTGGGCGAGATGCGGCTGGTCCAGATGCGTACGGATGGCATCCATCGGCAGCGGGCGCCCGATCACCCCGGTGGAGCCGATGAGCACCTCGCTCTCCGCGACCCCCAGAACCCCCGCGACGCGCCCGACCACCTCGGCGGCGTTCCGCTCCCCTTCCTTGCCGGTGGCCACATTGGCGTTCTGGGCCAGGGTGACCACCGCCCGCAGCCGCCGTCCGGCGGCATGCCGACGGCTGAGCACCACGGCCGGGCCCGCGAAGCGGCTGAGGGTGAACATCCCGGCGCTGACGGCGGGCCGGTCCGAGGCGATGATCGAGATGTCGTCGCCGCTGTCGCGGATGCCGCCGTGGCCGGTGTAGGCGTGGAAGCCGAGTGGCCAGGTGAGCGGCGTGGAGACACCAAGAGATGCATGATTATTCGACATGAGGAATATATTTACCCTCGGGTGTCGAGCCGGTCCAGCGAATACCTGCGGTGCGACCGGAGGTTGTGCGAAAAACGGCTGGCCGCCGCGCATGGGCGCTCCCTAGGATCCGCCCATACGCGAAGAGGCGCCGCGGGGCACCGAGGGGGGGATATGCGATGGAGCCGGATCCGGAGCGCGTGATGTATTGGCGCGGCAGGGATGTCCGCTTCGCGCCTCTCGACGTCGATGACGCGCAACTGATCCACCGATGGCGGTCCGACCCGGTGGCCTTGCACGAAGCCGGCTTCTGGCCGAGGGCCCTGTCCACGGTCCGCGAACGGGTCGAGAACGACGTCGCCGACGGGGGCCGTGACGACTTCCTGGTGCTGCTGGAGGACGGCACGCCCATCGGCCACATCGCCCTCACCGGCCAGGACCTCGTCGTCGGCACCGGGGAGGTCTGCCCGGTGCTGGACCCGGCGCGGCGCGGCCAGGGGCACGGCAGCGACGCGGTCGGCGCGCTGGTCGACTTCGCCTTCGGCGAGATGCTGCTGTACCGCCTGGAGGCGGTCACCCACACCACCAACGCCGCCGCCCTCGCAGTCCTCGCCAAGTCGGGCTTCGTCCAGGAGGGCGTGCGGCGCGCCGCGTGCCCGCACCGGGGGAGCCGTCACGACCTCGCGGTCCTGTCTCTGCTGCGGCCCGAGTGGGAGGCCCTGACCCGGCCCCGGGCCTGGGACCACTAGCTACTTGCTCCTGGGAAAGGGGTCTGACCTGGTGGCCGGGGTATTGGTGACGGGGGTGCCGTGTCGGGGTCCGGGGCCGGGCTGCTGTCCTTGTTCACTGGGAAGTGACGGTCATCCGGTGGAGGTTGTAGGCGAAGATCCCGAGTCCGGACCAGGTCTGGGCGCCTGCCAGGTGGCGGAGGCGGGTGCGGCGGAAGCCGAAGCTGCGCTTGAGGTGGCTGATACGGACTTCTATTCCGACTCTCCAGTTGCGCATGCGTCGGAACGGGCGGCTGCGTTCGTACTCCTGGCGTGCCTTTCCCGGGGTTCCGTTGCGTTGGAGGCCGATCCGTTGGACCCCGAGTTCGGCGAGTGCCCGGTCGTTGGACGCGGTGCCGAAGCCCCGGTCGGCGACCACGGTCCCCGGGACCCGGCCGACCAGGCTGGTCACCCGCTCGACCGAAGGCACCAACTGCGGGGCATCAGCGGGGTTGCCGCGGTGAACCTGGTGGTCGACGACGAAGCCGCCTTCGTCCTCGGCCACCAGCGCTGTGTAGCCGAACTGGGTGGGGTGCTGGGGCTTGCCCTTGCGGATCGGCCGGGCATCGGGGTCGGCCAACGACACCAGCCGGTCCGGGATCGTGGGGATCCCCGCCAGTCACAAGGCGGTCTGTTCCAGCAGACGCCGGGTGCCCGTCACCGTCTCGGTCAGCTCACCAGCCAGGTGAGCCAGCCGCCCCGAGGGCGGTGTGCGCAGTGCGCGCCGCGTGTTGCGCTCCACGGCGGCCACGTCCCGCAGCGTCGCCGTGGCGATGGCGGCCACCTCGCCGGTGAGCCGGTCGATCTCACCCAGGGCCCGGCCGGTGCGCCGCCGCAGTGTGCGGGAGATCCGCTTCAGGCGTCGCCCCGCTGATCGGCTGCGGTCCCGGAACGGAGTGCGCCTGGCGGCGCCGGCGGTCTTGATGCGACGCACCGGACGGCCCAGTTTGCGTCCCCCCGTGTTCCAGCAGGTCGGCGTCCGTGGGGTGGTCGATGTCGGCTTCGATCACGGCGGTGTCGATGCGTAGCTTGCGGCACCGCAGCAGCTTGTCCTCCACCAGCTTGCCCAGCAGCGCGGCGTTGAGCTGTTCGATGATCTGAGGGCTGCTACGGCGCACGAGCTCGACCAGCGTGGTCGGGTGCGGCACCGGGGAGGTCAGCGGGATCCGGCACAACCGCCGCCAGCTCAGCGAGTCCGCTACCTCACGACACAGCGTCTCGTATCCGAGCTGGTAGCGGTGGGTGAGGTACAGCAGCCGCAGCAGCGTCTCAAGCGGGACCGACGGCCGCCCCAGCCGTTCGGCGAACACCCCCCGCCACGGGGCGATGAACCGCTCGTCATCCAAGTACGCGTCGATCTCGGCCAGCTCGGCGGGCATCTGCCGCGCCTGCTCCGGCAGTACCTCCCACCACGCGTCCTGTGGTCCGGACACACGCAACATCGCCACCACCCCCGGCCGCCACGGCCAGTTCCCACTGTGACGGCCACGAAGGACCCACACCAGCACTCAAACGGGTGACCTCGGCAGACATCCGGACTTCTTCAGGAGCAAGTAGCCAGGCCCCGTCCCGGCGATCTCTGACGCCACAGGCTGGGCGGCGGATCCTCGGCGCCGACGCCCCCCAAGGACGGCGATGGCGCCTGAGGAGAATTCCCAGACTGCGGTTCTCCAGCCAGTAGTCTGGTGCGATGGTGGACGTGGGGGTCGGGGAGTTACGGCGGAGCCGCGAGCGGCTCGCCAAGCAGGGAGTGGCCGCCGAGCAGGCGGGGGAGAGTGCGGTCAGCGGACTGCTGCTCTTCTACGCTGCCGAGTGCGGGTTGAAGGCCGAGGTGCTGCGCTGGGTTCTGCAGCGCGAGGACACTTCCGCCTTACCCAGTGACCTGCGGACGCACAATCTGCGTCGCCTGGCCAAGGCACTGAACCTCCAGGACCCCGCCCCCGGCCCGGACCCATTGCGGTGTCATCGGTACAGGGACGGCACCTGGATTGAGGGCCACGACTTGCATGAGGCGTGGCGCTACGGTGCGGAACTGCGCGCGGAGGACCAGAAAGCGGCAATGGAAGCTCTGAAGGCACTGGTGAAGGACGTCAAGAAGGGATCTTGAGCGCTATGGCTGGCAAGCTCTTCACCTGGGTCGACATCGATTCCCAACTGGCGGAGGCAGCTGTCGGCGGCCAGTGGCCGCAGTGGCTGCTGGAGGTCGATGCCTGGTGGGACGGGCTGGAGCTGACGGTCCTCCCGGGGACTGAGATCGCCGCGGTCCGCGAATGGCTGGACGGTCAGTTCGGCCTCGGATCGGCCGGTGAACGTGAGATGGGCCTGGAACTCGCTCTGGACCGTCCGACGACCCACTCTCCTGAGTCGCTTCCCGTGCGTCTGGTTGAATCGACTGATTCTGGGTCAGTCCCACGCCGCCCCAAGCTCAGCGAACGCCGTGTCACCTCAGCGCTGGGCGATGCCCTTGCGCGCCCGGAAGCCGCGCAGTTCGCCGGAGACAAGCAGCTCACCGCCTTCCATTCCTTCAAGGGGGGCGTGGGGCGCACACTGCACGCCGTGGCGCTGGCCGATCTCCTCGCCTCCCAGGGGCAGCACGTTCTCCTCGTCGACGCGGACTTGGAGGCGCCCGGCATCACCTGGATGTACCAGGCGCAGGGGGGCCGCTGCGACATCGCGTACGAGGACGTCCTCGCACTCCTGCACTCGTCCAAGCAGGGCGATCCCACGCAGGCGGTGGAAATCGCGGCCGCCTACCTGCCCAACCAGCGGGTCTCCCGGTATCCGGGGACGGGCCGCGTGACTGTCCTTCCGGCCAGTCGGCGCACGCGGCTCGGGCCGCCCCGGATCGGACCCGCCGACCTGCTGACCGAGGACCGCTCGCCCTACTTCCTCAGCGAATCCTTGGCGGCCCTCGCCGTCGCCGCCGAGGCCGACACCGTCGTACTCGACCTTCGGGCCGGGGCTTCGGAGTTGGCGGCACCGATCCTGCTGGACCCCCGCGTGATGCGGGTTTTCGTTACTACGATCAGCAGTCAGTCCCTCCAAGGCACGGAGACCATGATCCGGCAGCTGGGGGCGCAGTCCCCAGCGGTGGCAGGGACGGACCCGACTCCGGGCGCGATCGTGACGCAGTACCGGCTCGATGTCCACGACGGCCATGCCGAGGAGGCACGCAGGGGGCTCTCGGCGGCACTATCGTCCACGATCGCCCTGGCGGGGACGACTGCTGATGAGTACGCACCAGAGGATCTGACAGTGGACGAGCAGGTCCTGACTGAGCCCGTGCTGAGTCCGTTCCGCGAGGAGTTGCTGGCGCTTCCGCAGAGCTGGGACGCGGTGATGGAGGTCGTCCGGCGCTGTGGTGTGCCCGGCCTGCTCGTCGAATTCGTCCCGACCGTGGCACCGATGGTCCCGACGCGTCCCGAAGAGCCGGCCACGCTGGACGGCCGTCGACGGGCCTTGGAGAGCACCGCACGCCGACTCGTCTTCGCCGAGCAGCGCGGTATGGACTCCGGTCTCGGGTTCCTCACCACCGAGCCGGTGCGCCGACTGATCGCGGATCACAGCACCGACCTCCCGGTGGCGGTCGTGGTCGGCGCGAAGGGCGCGGGTAAGACGTTCACCTTCGCCAGGTTGTGTGCCGAGGGGACCTGGGAAGCGTTTGCCCGGGAAAACGGGCAGAGCGTCGGGCGGGCCGCGATGGTGGTCCCCGTCCTGGACCCGGCCAACATCGCGGAGCCGCAAGCGGGCATGGTGTCGCCGCAGAAGCTCAGAGACCGCGCGGCAGGCGGGTCAGGCGTCACCGCGGATGAAATCCGGAGCCATCTCAACGCCGGCCTCCGGGATGAGCGGGCCGATGACCCGGAGTTCTGGCGGCTGCGCTGGCTGGAGTGCCTGGCTTGGTCAGCCGGTGCCGGGCGGGAGGTGCCCGCCGATGAATTCCTTGTCGAGCGAACTCTGGACGCGTCCGGGGCCCTCCTCTTCGTCATCGACGGCTTGGAGGACTGGTTGGAGTCGCTGGAAGCGGAATCCAGGCGCATGGCGCTACGGACGCTGCTGATCGAAGTTCCGGCCTGGCTCCGTCGGCTTCGCAATCGCTCTCTCGGCCTCGTGGTCTTCGTGCGCCAGGACCTGGTCCGCGCGGCGATCAGGCAGAACCTCGGCCAGTTCCTCGACCGCTACGCTCCCTATGAGCTGCGCTGGGACATTGAGGACGCCCTCCGGCTCTCACTGTGGGTGGCGACGAACGCCGAGGCGGTCGCGACCCCGGAGCTGCCGATCGCCGACATGGTCTACGACGAGATCGTCCAGGCGCTCCTCCCTCTTTGGGGGGCGAAACTCGGGACAGATAACTCACGCGAGGCATGGACCGAGCGGTGGGTCCCCGCAGCCCTCGCGGACTTCAACGAGCAGATCCAGGCCCGCGATGTCGTCCGCTTCCTCTGCGAGGCGGCGGGTGCCTCCGTGGGAGATGAGCGCTGGCCGGACAGAACGCTGACTCCGGCGGCCATGCGCCGCGCCCTGGGGGCCTGCAGCCGTGCGAAGGTGGAGGAGATCAACCAGGAGAACCCGCGCCTCGGAAAGCTCCTGCGGCGCATGTCGGCCTTCTCGGACTCCGTCAAGATGCCCTTTGAGGCGGCGGACCTGGAACTGACAGCCGACGATGTCGAAGCTCTGGAGCAGTGGGGTGCACTGGCAAGGGACGCCGACGGGCGCTACCGCATGCCCGAGATCTACCGCCATGCCCTCGGCTTCCGTACGCAGGGCAGGGCCCGGGTGGTCCGGGATCTGTGAGGCGGGCCGTGGCGAGCCGCAACGCGCCATGGCTGAGGCCACGGTGGAACGGCTCTGGCCGTTTTCAGCCCGCCAGCGAGGTGATCGCCCGGCTGAGAGCGTCCTGTGCGTCCTCGGGCAGCCACCGCGCCGCGTGCACCATGCGCAGGGCGGTGACCAGGCGCCGCAGGTCGTCGTCGGTGCCGAGGTCGCCCAGGTACGGTGGCAGGATCACGCCGAGCGCCCTGAGGTCGGCGCGGGCGCACAGCCCGGCCACCAGCTCTGCCAGCGAGCCGTCGGCGGCTCGGGGCGCGGCCGCGCCGGTCGTGCGCAGCCCGTCCGCAATGGCGAAGCGGGTCCAGTGCGCGTACTGCCCTTCGGGTACGTCGGCGACGCGGGCGGCCGCCAGCGCGAGGTGTTCCCGGGCCTCGGCCGTCTTGCCGAGCGTCCGGTACGCCTGGCCCATGTTCAGGTGCAGAGAGGCGTAGAAGCCACGGACCCGGTCGTCGCCCACCGCGTCGGCGCGGTCCAGGCACTCCTGGTTCCAGCGCAGCGTCTCCTCGGGGGTCGGCTGGTGGCGGGCCAGGTAGTGGGCGGCCACACAGGCCTCGTAGTCATCGGCGGCGGTGTCCCAGGCGCGCTGGAACAGGGCGCGCGCGTCATCACCCCGGCCTTCGGCCTCGGCGGTCATGCCCTGGACGCACAGGCGGACGATGGAGTTGTCGGGATCCACGGTTCTTCGGTCCTTTCTAGCCAGTTTCGGTGGCGGTGGAGTGCCGCACCGGCATGACCAGGGTGGTGAAGCTCCCCTGGTCGGCGGAGCGGACGACGACGGGCCGGGCCGCGGACACGATCTCCAGCAGCACATCGGGCCCCACACTCGCGTCGAGCGCCGGCAGCAGTACGCCGGGGTCGAAGGCGATCCGCAGCGGCGGTCCGGTGCAGATGGCGCGCAGCGCGGTCGCGGCCCCCGGCCCCGAGGATTCCTCCGCTTCCTCCGCTTCCTCCGCCGAGATCAGGAGGTCGTCCCCGGCGGTCGTGAGTGTGATCGCCCGGTAGCCGGTGTCCAGGCCGTGCGCGATGGCCCGCCGTAGCCCGGCCCGGTCGGCGATCACCCGGTGCCGGGCGGCCCCGAGGTCGTCCAGCACCATCCGGTACGCGGGAAACACCTCGTCGGAGCCCACCAGCTCCCGGCACTCGCCGCCGCCCCGTACGCGGGCCTGCCGCCCCTCGACCTCGACGGTGACCTCGGGCAGCCGCCGGGCCCAGGCCGCTGTCTCCGTCAACTCATTGATGTCCGGCAGCAGTTCGCACGGCTCGCCCGCGATCGACAGCGGCCGGAGCGCCCGTACGGCCAGCCGGTAGCGGTCCGTGGCCACCAGCCGGATCTCCTCGCCGTCGATCTCGACGAGTACGCGGCCGAGCACCGGGAACTCCTCCCGTACCGCGCCCGCCGCCACCGCCGAGCCCACCTGCCGCACTGCGCGCGCCAGTTCGGCCCCGCCGACGCGGACCTCGGCGCGGCGGGTGCCCCCGGGCAGTGCGCGCAGGATCTCCTCGACCGTGGCGCGGGCCGCCGCGGCCGACTCCCTCGTCCGGCCCAGATGAGCCCGCAGCACCTCGCGGGCCTCCTCGTGCGGCCCGTCCAGCACGGCCGTCGCGTCGACCAGCGGCAGCTCGGCCTCCCGCAGCCGGCGCAGCAGCGCGGCGCGCGGCTGCTGCGCCGCGGCGTAGTAGCGGTAGCCGGTCGCCGTGTCCACGTGGGCGGGGCGCAGCACCGCGCAGTCGTCGTAGAACCGCAGCGTGCTCGGCGCCAGCCCCACCCGCCGGGCGAAGGCGCCGATGCTCAGCAGGCCGTCCGTATCAGCCGTGTCATGCGTGTCGTCCATGGGCGCGATTGTTGAGGTTCATGCGGCTTGAAGGTCAAGAAAACTCCTCGCGGGGAGGCGATGAGTTCCGTCGGGCCGGGCGGTCCTACGAGCAGCACCATTCCGCTAGGGAGATCATCATGACCGACAGCACCATGGGCACCCGCATCACCGAGCTGGGCCGGGTGGCCGTCCCAGTGTCCGACCAGGACCGGGCGCTGGACTTCTACGTCGGCACGCTCGGCTTCGAGAAGCGCGCGGACGTCCCCTTCGGCGACGGCCACCGCTGGATCGAGGTGGCGCCGGTCGGCGGCGCGGCCGCGATCTCGCTGGTCCTGCCGATGGAGGGGCAGTCGCCGGGCGTCGAGACCGGCATCATTCTGACCAGTGAGGACATCGACGCCGACCATGCCGCGCTGCGGGACCGCGGTGTCGACGCGGACGAGGAGGTCCAGCGATGGGGCGACCCCGTGCCGCCGATGTTCAGCTTTCGCGACCCGGACGGCAACAAGTTCATGATCGTGCAGTGATTCAGTCCCGGGGGAGCAGTGTGCCCAGCGGGCCGAGGTCCAGGTTGAGGTCTTCGGGGCGCAGGCCGTGCTGGGCGCACAGCTCCGCCATGCGCTGGTCCAGGAGCATCAGCGTGGTGCCGATGCGTTCGATCTGCTCGTCGCCGAGTCCGCCGGCGTCGATCCGGCGCAGGGCCTGGCGTTCCATCAGCTGTCGGAGGAGTTCGACGACGGTCAGGACGAGGGCGACCAGGTCGCGGCCCACCGTGTCGGCGTCGAGGTCGAGCCTGCCGCCGCCGGTCACAGCGGGCCGCCGTCGGCCCAGGGGGCGGGGACGCGCTCGTTGACTGAGGAGAGCAGGGCGTGCAGGGAGAGGCGTACGAGGGGCACCTCGGCGATGGCGATGACCACGTCGCCGCTGATGACGACCCCGGTGGCCAGCACCCGGTCGAGCAGGTCCACCAGCGGCACGCCGATCGGTCCGTACGCTTCCGCGGGGGCGGTTCCCCAGGTGGCGGTGGTCATCGGGGGACGCCCCCGTCGGGTCCGTCGGCGAAGGAGTACGGGGCCCACGGGCCCGAGAGCTCGATCTGGACGGCCGTCTCCTCCCGGCGCAGGGCTTCCAGCGCGGCGCGCAGTTCGCTCTCGCGGGCGCTGTCGATCAGGTAGGCGGCGTTGAGTACGTGGGTGCGGTGCGCCCCGGTGACCTCGACCCCGTGCGGGCGCAGCCGCCGGGCGGCCACGGCGAGGCCGCGTACCACCGCGTCCACCCGTTCCGCGGCCTGGAGCGCATCGTTCTGATGCTGCTCGCGGACCTGGTGCCGACTGCGTACGCGGTCGAGATAGGCCCGGCCGTTGCCCGCCGCGACGCCGGGCGCGGCGTCGCCGGGTGGCGGGGCGGGGGAGGAAGCCGGGGGTGCGGGGGCGGTGTAGACCTTGACCCCCCACTCGACGCGGCCGGTGAACCGGCCGAGGGCGGCGAGGAAGGACTCCTCCTTCTCGCGCAGGGCGGCGCGGACCCGTGCGTCGCCGAGATAGAGCGTGGCGAAGGGCAGCGGCACGGTCGGTGTGACGGCCGACGCCGCCATGATCACCTCGTGGTGGGCGCGGGCGCAGCGCTCCAGTTCGTCGCGGTCGGTGAGCCTTTGCCGCAGGGCGTTTTCCGCGAACTCGACGGCGGACAGGTCCTGGACGACGGCGGTGAGCGGGCCCGCGGCGAGGGTACGGACCGGGGTGGCGTCGTCGAGTCCCGGGAGCCCGACCAGGGCGCCGGGGTCGCACCGTCGGCAGACGGCGAAGGCGTAGGTGACCGTGGGGAGCTGACCGGGCGTCCGGTCGGGGGTCCGCTCGGGGGGCCGTTGGGGGGACTGCTCGTTGTGCTGCTCGGACGTCATCCGTCCCTCCTTTCCTCACCGCCGACGGGGCTCAGCTCCCCCGCGTCGCCGCCGGATTCCAGCGCCTCCAGGCGGCTGCGCAACTGTGCGTTCTCCTCGGCGAGGGCGTCGCGCGCGGCGCGGGAGGAGAGCGCCGGATCGGTCTCCCACCAGTCGATTCCGGCCCTGCGGGCGGTGTCGACCGACGACACGAACAACCGGAGCCGGATGGTGAGCAGTTCGATGTCGAGCAGGTCGATCTTGATGTCGCCGGCGATGACGATGCCCTTGTCGAGCACCCGTTCCAGGATCTCGGCGAGGTTGGCGGTGGGCGGGGCCGTGCCCAGGGGGGTCCTGCCCGTCAGCTCGGGATCGATCACGGCCGCCTCACCGGTGCCTCACGGGTAGGGACGGGACCGACCGCTCCAACAAGTCGAGCAGCCGGTCCTCTTCTCGCTCGAACTCCTCGGGGCTGATCACCCCCGAGTCCAGGTCCTCGTTCAGCTCGGCGAGCCTGGTGCGCAGGACCGCCGGGTCGTGCAGCTCGTGCTCCGCGGCGTCCACCAGGCAGTCCGCGATCCAGATCACGCCCCGGACCGGCGCCATGGGGAGGAGGACGAGCCCGCTCAGCAAGCCCATGTCACGCTCCACTCGGGACGGGGTCACGCCGGGGGGTGCCCGGGGCGGGGTCGACAAAGCTGTAGCAGGGCAGCGGCCCGGTGAGGCGCAGCTCGACATGGCTGCCGTGGGCCGCCGCGAGGCGCTCCACCACGGCCCGGAACCGGTCCTCCGCACGTCGGTCGAGAAGGAAGGAGACGTTGAGCACGCACCCGGGCACCTCCGGCCCCCGCACCTGCTCCACCGCCACCGCGGACAGCTCGGCGACCACCGCGGCCGACGCGGCGGCGGCCCGGCCGGACAGCCCCCGGGCCACGGCCTCGCCGAGCCGCACGCTGGCCTCGTACCCCGGGGACCGGCGCGCGGCGGCGCGCGCCCGGGCCACCTCGGGGCTCTCCCGGACCAGCGCGGGCAGCCCGGCCTCGACCGGCATGGCCTTGAGGTTCATCTCGATCCGGCCGGCCAGACGGTCGAGCGCGGCGAGATGCGCACGCTCGGAGGCGGCCAACTGGCGCCGCACCGCCTCCTCGTCGGGCGCGATCATCCCGAAGCGCATGGGCAGCACCGGGCCGTCCGCCGCCAGCGCCAGCGCCAGGTCCTGGTGCGCGAGGAGGTCGCGCCGCTTGGCGCGCAGGCCGGGCGGGGCGTCGCTGACCACGGCGGCCAGCTCTCCGGCGCGGAGCGTACGGACCGGGGCCGGGTCCGCGCCCACCCCGGTGCGGCCGGGCGGCACCGGGTGGGAGGCGCGGACGACGCCGTAGACGTACACGCCCTGTGCGGCCATGGGGTCAGTCCTCCTCGTCGGTACGGCGGCGGGGGCGGGCGGCCGCGCGCTCCCGCGGGCGACGCTCCTCGTCCCGGTCCTCGTCCTCGTACTCGTCCTCGTCGCCACCGCCGGTCACGGCCTTCTTGACCTTGCCGCCCACGGTCTCCACCGTCTTCTTGGCCGTCTTCTTGGCCACCTTCTTGCCGAGGCCGGCCTTGCCCGCGCCCAGCAGTTCGGGCACGGTCGTGCTGCTGCGGTCGAATTCCAGGTCCAGGCGGTTGCATGCCTCGGCGAAGCGGAGGTACGTGTCCACGCTCGCCACGACGATCCGGGCGTCGACCTTCAGGATCTCGATGCCGACCAGGGAGACCCGGAGGAAGACGTCGATCACCATGCCGCGGTCGAGGATGAGTTCGAGGACGTCGTAGAGGTTGCCCGAGCGGGAGACGCAGACGACGTCGTCGGTGTGGGTGGGGGCGTAGGTGGGGGCCATGATCGGAGCGTCCTTTCGATGGCTCGGCCCTGGGCGCCGGCCGGGCTCGCCCGGCCTGGCCCGGGCCGGTCAGCAGTCGTCGGCCGAGCCGCGCCGATAGCGGCGGACTCTCCGGTACTCACGGAGCTCACCGCGCTCGTCGACGTCCACCTCGTAGGTGGCCAGCAGGCTGGTCGTGTCGGGGATCCGGGCGACCTCCACGACATCCACGCTGACGCGCCAGCCGTCCTCGACCCGGCACACGGCGCTGACGCCCTCGGCGGGGTGGGTTATCAGAGCGGCGAGCCGTTCGCTGGCGCAGGCGGCCGCCTCCGCCGCACCGGTCCTGCGGGGTGCGCGGTCCGCCTTCGGGGGAGAGGTGTGCCGCTCTCGCTCTGCCATGTGCATCAGTCTGGCCGCATGGCGGGTTCGGCCGCGCTTTGAGATGGGCCAATACGGTGGCCCGCCCCGCCCGGCCCCGCGTGCGTACGAGCTGTCGCCGCTCGCGTACGAGCGACGCGCCGCCCGTCCGGTGGCTGCCTACGCGGCCCCTACGCGCCGCCGCCCGGAGCGTTACCCGAAGGGCCGCCCGGAGCCCCGCCCGAAGCCCCGCCTTCCTCCGTGCTCAGCGAGGACCACAGCCGCTCGCTCGCGCACTGCATGTGATCCGCCATGGCCCGCTCGGCCGCCTGCGGATCGCGGTCGCGGATGGCCTGGAGGATCGCGCCGTGTTCCTTCAGCGTCCCGGCCACCGTGCCCTCGATGTCGCCCGCGCGCTCCATCCACACCTGGAGCAGCGAGCGGATGCTGTGGAGGATGTCGCTGAGGACCGTGTTGCGCGCGATGGTGGCGGTTTCCAGGTGGAAGGCGATGTCGGCGTCGATGAACGCCGTGACGTCGCCACCCGCCTCCCGCATCCGCTCCAGATGCGCCTCGAGCCGTTCGACGTCCGCGTCCTCGGCGCGCTCGGCGGCCAGCCGGGCGGACACGGCCTCCATGAAGGTGCGCACCTCGACCAGGTCGTGGGTGCGGCGCTGGCCGAGCATCAGCCCCCAGTTGATGGCCCGGGGCAGGAACTCCGACGTCCCGGCGCGTACGTAGGAGCCGGAGCCGGGGCGGATCTCGATGATGCCGAGCACATCGAGAGCGGAGAGCGCACCCCGCACACTGGAACGGGCGACATTGAGCGCCTCGGCCAGCTGGCGCTCGGCGGGCAGCCGGGTGCCGGGCTTCAGGTGGCCCTCGGAGAGGTGGTCCAGCAGCCGCTTGGCGACCTCGCTGACCGATGACTCCCGGACGACCGGGCGCAGCAGCGCGGTGAAGTTCGGCTGGTCGGGCTCGGCGCTCACGTGGCGTTTTCCCCTCATGGACTCGGGTCCTGGACATACCGACCCCCTAGTACATCACCAGCGGCGACGGCCTGGGGCGGCAGTGTCATAAGGGGGCTGACCTAAGCGCTGGAGGGCCGCCCGTCAAGAGTTTCAAAAGCGACATACATCACTTTGGTTAATTGGTGACCAATTTTCGGAACGTGGCCTAGCGTGTAGCCACCCCGCAGGACAAAGCCGTCCGCTCAGTCAGGAGCCGCCATGGGCACTGTCGCCCCATCCCCCGTCATACGGGACGTCGAGAGATCGGCCGTCAAGAAGGTCGCGCGGCGTCTCGTCCCCTTCGTCGCCCTGATGTTCTTCGTGAACTTCCTGGACCGGACCGCGGTCTCGTTCGCCGAGCCCAACGGCATGGGCGATGACCTCGGCCTCTCGGCGGCTCAGTTCGGACTGGCCTCCGGCGTCTTCTTCATCGGCTACATCCTGCTGGAAGTGCCCAGCAACATGGCCCTGCACCGGTTCGGCGCCCGCCGCTGGCTGGCCCGGATCATGGTCACCTGGGGGATCGTCTCCCTGCTGTTCACCTGGGTGGAGAGCACCGGGCAGCTGTACGGGCTGCGCTTTCTGCTCGGCGTCGCCGAGGCGGGCTTCTTCCCCGGGGCGATCCTCTACCTCAGCCAGTGGGTCCCGGCCCGCCACCGCACCAAGATCCTGGCGCTGTTCTACCTGGCCCAGCCGCTGACCACGGTGATCGGCGCCCCGCTCGCCGGGCTGCTGATCAACCAGCACGGGGCGTTCGGCCTGGACGGCTGGCGCTTCATGTTCCTCGGCGTATCCATCCCCGCGATCCTGCTCGGCATCATCGCCTGGTTCTATCTGATCGACCGGCCGGCCGACGCGAAGTGGCTGACCCAGGACGAGAAGGCCTGGCTCACGGCCGAGCTGGCGCGCGAGAACGGCACGAAGACGGACGGCGCGAAGGCATCCTCCGGGCACGGTGGGCGCGGTGCGCTCAAGGCGGCGTTCACCAACGGCCGGGTCTGGGTCCTCTCCCTCGTCTACTTCGGCTTCATCTACGGCCTCTACGCCCTGGCGTTCTTCCTCCCCACGATCATCAGCGGCTTCGAGGACCAGTACGGCACCAAGTTCTCCGTGCTGGACAAGGGCCTGATCACCGCCATCCCGTACCTCCCCGCCGCCATCGCGCTGTTCTTCTGGTCCCGGCACGCCACCCGGCACGGGACGCGCGCCTGGCATATCGCGGGACCGGCGGCGCTCGGCGGGATCAGCATCCCGCTGGCCCTCTACATGGGCTCCCCGAGCGCGACGATCGCGGTCATCACCGTCACCGCGTGCTCGATCTTCGCCGCCCTGCCCGTCTTCTGGTCGCTGCCGTCCCAGTTCCTCACCGGAGCCGCCGCGGCCGCCGGTATCGCCCTGATCAACACGATGGGCAATGTCGCGGGCTTCGCAGCCAGCTACATCACCGGCTGGCTCAAGGACTTCAGCGGCTCCTACTACCTTCCGCTCTTCGTCGTCGGCGGCTTCATGCTCCTGTCGGCCGTCCTGATGCTCTGGCTCTCCACCCGGCCCCTGCCACAGGCCGCGGACGCGGAGCAGGAGCTGATCACGACCGGGCACTGACCCAGGCACCGGCCCGGCACCGGCCCGGGCAGGGTCCCGGCACCGGCCGGGCCCTGTCCCGGGCCCTGTCCCCGCCCGGCCGGCACGTATCGATCTCACCCCCGTGGCCCGGAGGCCGCCTGCCATGACTCGACTGTTCAACACCCCCGCCGCCTTCGCGGACGAGGCCCTGGAGGGCTTCGTCGCCGCCCACCGCAGATGGGTGCGGCGCGTCCCCGGCGGTGTCGTCCGTGCCACCCCCACGGCCCCGGGCCAGGTGGCGGTCGTCATCGGCGGCGGCTCCGGCCACTACCCGGCCTTCTCCGGCCTGGTCGGCCGGGGCCTGGCCCACGGCGCCGCGGTCGGCAACGTCTTCGCCTCGCCCTCGGCCCAGCAGGTCCACCAGGTGGCGAAGGCCGCGCACGGCGGCGCGGGGGTGCTGCTGACCTTCGGCAATTACGCCGGTGACGTGCTGCACTTCGGCCAGGCCGAGGAGCGGCTGAACGCCGAGGGCGTCGACTGCCGGACGGTCGTCGTCACCGACGACATCTCCAGCGCCCCCGTCGAGGAGTCCGCCAAGCGCCGCGGGGTCGCCGGGGACCTCGCGGTGTTCAAGACCGCCGCCGCGGCGGCCGAGGCGGGCCTGCCGCTGGACGAGGTCGTACGCCTCGCCGAGCTGGCCAATGCCCGCACCCGCTCGTTCGGCATCGCCTTCTCCGGCTGCACCCTGCCCGGCGCCGACACCCCGCTGTTCACCGTCCCCGAGGGCCGGATGGCGGTGGGCCTGGGCATCCACGGCGAGCCCGGTCTGTCCGAGGCCGCGGTGCCCACCGCCGACGAGGCGGCCGAGCTGCTGGTCTCCACGCTGCTGGCCGAGCGGCCGGAGGGCGTGGAGACCCCGCGCGGGCTGCGCGCGGGCGTGATCCTCAACGGGCTCGGGGCGGTCAAGTACGAAGAGCTGTTCGTGGTCTACCGCAGGGTGGCCCGGCTGCTGGACGAGGCGGGCGTGGTGGCCGTCGACCCGGAGGTCGGCGAGCTCGTCACCAGCTTCGACATGGCGGGCGTCTCGCTCACCCTCTTCTGGCTGACCGAGGAGCTGGAGCCGCTGTGGACGGCCCCGGCCGACGCGCCCGCGTACCGCAAGGGGGCGCTGGGGCCGGCCGCGGACATCAGCTCCGAGGGCCCTGAGGAACAGCCCGAGCAGATCACCGTCCCCGCCGCGAGCGAGGAGTCGCGCGCCGCGGCCCGTACGGCGCTGAACGCGCTGGCCGCCCTCGTACGGACCGTCGACGAGCACGCCGACGAGCTCGGCCGCATCGACGCCGTCGCGGGCGACGGCGACCACGGCATCGGCATGCGGCGCGGCGCCGAGGCCGCGTACGAGGCCGGACGCCGCGCCCTGGGCCTCGGCGCGGGCGCGGGCACCCTGCTGTGCCACGCCGCCGACGCCTGGGCCGACCGGGCCGGCGGCACCTCCGGCGCCCTGTGGGGCGTCATCCTGCGCCAGGTCGGCACCGCACTCGGCGACGCCGACCGGCCCGACGCGGCCGCCGTCGCCACCGGTGTGGCCGCCGCCGCCGACGGCGTGATGCGGCTCGGCAAGGCGGAGGTCGGCGACAAGACGATGGTCGACGTGCTGGTCCCGCTGGCCGGAGCGCTCGGCGAGGCCGTGGCCGAGGGGCAGCCCCTCGCCGCCGCCTGGGACGCCGCGGCCACCGCCGCCGAGGCCGCCGCCAAGGCCACCGCCGAACTCCTCCCGCGCCTGGGCCGCGCCCGCCCGCACGCGGAGAAGTCCCTGGGCACCCCGGACGCCGGTGCGGTGTCCCTGGCCCTGATCGCCCGCGCCGTGCACGGCGTACTTGCTGCGAAGAAAGATTGAGATGGCTCAGATGAACGACAAGCTCCGTATCGTCGTCGGCTCCGACGACGCCGGCTACGACTACAAGGAGATCTTGAAGAAGGATCTGCAGGCCAGCGAGCTGGTCGAGTCGGTCCAGGACGTGGGCGTGGACGCGGATGGCCACACCGCCTACCCCAAGGTCGCCATCGCCGCCGCCGAACTGGTCGCGGCGGGCAAGGCCGACCGCGCGCTGCTGGTGTGCGGTACGGGCCTGGGCGTGGCCATCGCCGCCAACAAGGTCAAGGGCATCCGGGCGGTCACGGCCCACGACAGCTTCTCCGTCGAGCGCGCCATCCTCAGTAACAACGCCCAGGTCCTCACCTTCGGCCAGCGCGTGGTCGGCCTGGAGCTGGCCCGCCGCCTGGTGCGCGAATGGCTCACCTACCGCTTCGACACGACGTCGGCCTCGGCGGCCAAGGTCGAGCTGATGTGCGCGTACGAGGAAGGCACGACCGAAGAGAGCACGGCCGCCTGATGCCCCGTCCCGCCGCCGTCACCATCGGCGTGAGCCTCAAGATGTACTTCGGCCACCACGAAACGCTCAACTGGTGCCGCCGCATCGCGGACATCGCCGACCGGCATCCGGCCGTCACCGGCGGCCTGGCCGAGGTGTTCGTCCTTCCCTCCTTCCCCACCCTCGTCCCGGTCTCCGGCCTGCTGGCCGGCACCGGGGTGCGGGTCGGCGCCCAGGACCTGGCCGCCCATGACGCCGGGCCGTACACCGGCGAGGTCAGCGGCGCCCAGCTCAAGGAGATCGGCTGCGGCTACGCCGAGGTGGGACACGCCGAACGGCGCCGCCTCTTCCACGAGGACGAGGCGGTCGTGGCCGCGAAGACCGCCGCCGCGCTGCGCAACGGCCTCACGCCGGTCCTGTGCGTCGGCGAGCCCGAGCGCACCGACGCCGAGCGGGCCGCCGCCCGCTGCGTCGCCGAGGTCGAGTCCGCCCTCGCGGACGCCGAGCGGGCCGGAGTGCTCGGCCCGCTGGTCGTGGCGTACGAGCCCCAGTGGGCCATCGGCGCGCCCGAACCGGCCTCGCCCGAGCACATCCGCGCGGTCTGCGCCGCGCTGTCCGCGTGGCTGGGCGGGCAGCGCGGCGGGCGGGGGCCGCTGGCCGGCAGCCGCGTCGTGTACGGCGGCAGCGCGGGGCCCGGTCTGCTCACCCGGCTCGGCCCCGAGGTCGGCGGGCTCTTCCTGGGCCGCTTCGCGCACGACCCGGCGGCGTTCGAACAGATCCTGGACGAGGCGCTGGCCCTGCACGGGACGCCTGTGGCGGGGGGTGTGTGAGATGGCCCTCGGCCTGAGCACGTACGCGTTCTTCTGGCAGATCTCCGGCAAGGCGCCCCAGCGGCTGACGCTGCCGGACATGCTGCACCGCACCCGTGAACTGGGCGTCGGGGTCTTCCAGATCTGCGACTACCCGCTGATCGAGACGTTCGACGACGCCGAGCTGGCGGACCTCCGCGCCCTCGCCCGGGAACTGGGCATCCAACTGGAGCTCGGCACGCGCGGGGTCCGCCCGTCCCATCTGCTCCGCTACCTCGACCTCGCGGACAAGCTGGGCGCGACCTTCGTCCGCTCCATGCTCAACACCAATGACCACCGGCCGACCGTGGACGAGGCCGTCGCCCTGCTGCGCGAGGCGCTGCCCGCGTACGCCGAGCGCGGGGTGACGCTGGGCCTCGAGACATACGAACAGGTCTCCACGGACGACCTGCTGGCCGTCGTCACCGGCGTCGACAGCCCGCACCTCGGCGTCTGCCTCGACCCCGGCAACAGCGTGGCCCGCCTTGAGCGGCCCGCCGACGTCATCGACCGCACCGCCCCGTACGTGGTCAACATCCACGTCAAGGACTTCTCCTTCACCCGCCGCGACGGCTGGGTCGGCTTCACCTTCGCCGGCTGCCCGCTGGGCGAAGGCCTCCTCGACTACGGCCACATGGTCGGCGCGGTCCGCCCCGAGGAGCGGGGCGTCAACCAGATCGTGGAGCACTGGCTCCCGTGGCAGGGCGGTTTCGAGGAGACCGCCTGGCTCGAAGACGCGTGGACGAAGCACAGCGTCACCACATTGAACACCCTGATGAGGAGCGCCTCATGACCACCCCCACCGCCCACGAGCCCAAGACCGTCGCCGTCGTCGGCGCCGCCGGAAAGATGGGCCTGCGCGTCTCGGCGAACCTCGAGAAGAGCGACTTCCGCGTTCTGTTCAGCGAGAACTCCCCCAAGGGCCAGGAGATCCTGGCCGAGCTCGGCCGCGAGATCACCGACTCCGACAAGGCCGCGGCCGAGGCGGACGTCGTCATCCTCGCCGTCCCCGACCGCGTCCTCGGCGCGGTGTCCGAGGCGCTGGTGCCGGTGATGAAGCCCGGTTCGGTCGTCCTCACCCTCGACCCGGCCGCCGCCTACGCCGGTCTGCTCGCCCGCCGCGACGACGTCTCCAACGCCTGCGCGCACCCCTGCCACCCCTCGGTCTTCCTGGAGCGCACCACCAAGGAGGAGTGGGCCGACACCTTCGGCGGCATCGCCGCGCCCCAGGAGGTCGTCGCCGCCTTCGAGTCCGAGGACGCGGCGGCCCGCGAGCTGACCGAGGCCGTCATCCGCACCATGTACGCGCCGGTCGTGGACGTCCACTGGGTCACCGTCAAGCAGCTGGCGGTGCTCGAGCCCACCCTCGTCGAGACCATCGCCTGCATGGTCGGCGCGCTGCTGACGGAGGCGCTGCACGAGACCGTCCACACGGTGGGCGTCCCGGAGTCCGCCGCCCGCGCGATGCTGCTCGGCCACACCCAGGTCGCCCTCGCCAACACGCTCAAGGGCGACAACCCGTTCTCCGACGCGTGCCTGATCGCGATGGACTACGGGCGTGAGTCGATCGTCCGTGACGACTGGAAGAAGGTCTTCCAGGACGACGAGCTCGACAAGGTCATCACCCGCATGCTCAAGATCAAGGAGATCCGCCGCGCGGCGTGAGCCGCGCTTCGGGCCGGCGGCCTGGCCTGGGCTGGCTTGGCCTGGTGCGGTGCGATCTGGTGCGGCTGGTGGCCCGCGCTACGGCCCCGCGCCGCCGGGTCCGGCGTGCGGTGGCGCCGCCGGGTCCGGCCGACCGCGAGCGCGGCATTAGGCCCGTTGCTGTCCCGCCTTTTGGGCCTGACGTCGCGCTCGACGGCTTCGGCCTATTCCGGCTCGCCGTCTTCGTCTTTGTCGTTCCCGTCCATCCGCTCGAACTCTTTCCAGACGTCCGTTCCCGGACTCGCTACGAGCAGATCGTCGTCGTCCCAGTCGAAGACGTTGAACTCGCTGAAGAACAAGTTGGCGATACGAACGTTGCACTCGACACTGGCGACATACAGGGCCGGGACGCGGAAAGGGGCCACCCGCTGCTCGTCGGGGTCGATGTCGATACCCAGAAGCGGAAGGTCTTCCGAAGCGAACGTCACGGCGTCGGCAAGGTAGACATGGTCGTAGGCCAGGTCGTGATCCGCCGGGGCCGCGGCGAGCACATCGCCCGGCTGCGTACCCCGGTACGTGTCGTGGTCCACTTCGGCGACGTAGTGCACGGCACGGTCGTAGTTGTCCGTGACATCGCCCGAGGGCTCAACGGCACCCTTCATCCCTACCGGCGTCAGCAGGGCCTGCGAGAGGCGTTGCCAGCCTTCGGCGTTGGTGAAGTCGGTTCGGATGACGGGCACACTGGCGTCTTGATGCCGGGGCAGGGGAAGGGTCATAGGTCTTCCTGGTAGAGGAACAGGGCCTGCGGCTCGCCGGCGACATTACGCCGGGCGTCCGACAAGGGCTGCGCCCGGTGCTGACCGCTCGATCCCGGCCGTTGGCGGGGAAGCGACATCATCCTCTGGGGCAGTGTTGGTGTCGCGATCCCGCCAGTCTTTTGCGGGCGTCCTTGATGGGCTGGTGGTTGAACAGCTCATCAAGGACGCCCGACAAAGAGCGGACATTCATGCTCACAGACACCGCGAATTCCGCCGGAACCACCGAATCAGCGCGTCGCTCAGCCGTGACGTCATGGCTGGCGGTGGTCTCGGTGATGATGGGGATATTCTCCATCGTCACTACGGAGATCCTGCCCATCGGCCTGCTGACATCCATCGGCTCAAGCTTCACCGTCTCGGACGGAATGGCCGGGCTGATGATGACCATGCCCGGGTTCCTGGCCGCGCTCTCCGCTCCTCTGGTCACCGTGGCCACGGCGCGCACCGACCGTCGGCTGATGCTGTGTGCCTTCATTCTCTTGTTGGCGGTGGCCAACTTCCTTGCCGCCGCGGCCTCCGGCTACTGGCTCGTTCTGGTGTCCCGGGTGATGGTGGGGGTCACCATTGGCGGGTTCTGGTCCATAGCGGCCGGGCTGGCGAGCCGACTCGTACCAGCGGACTCGGTGGGGCGGGCGACGGGGGTAATTTTCTCGTCGGTGCCCCTGGGGTCGGTGCTCGGCGTTCCGCTGGGGACCTTCATCGGAGACGCCACGACCTGGCGGATGGCTTTCGTGGTCATGGGAGTTCTGGCCGTCGCCGTCTTTGTCGCGCTGCTCGTGGTGCTTCCTCCGCTCCCGCCCGAGCAGGCCATTCGGCTGACCGTGCTCGGTGGCATGCTCCGGAGTGTCCATACGCGCTTCGCGCTGGCCGCGACTTTTCTCATCGTGCTGGCGCATTTCGGGGCGTATACGTACATCAATCCATTCCTGGAGCGGGTCACCGGGGCGAGTTCCGGCCTGATCACCGTGTCGCTGTTCATCTATGGAGCCGCGGGGATCGTCGGCAACTTCGTGGGCGGATCCCGCGCGGCCCGCTATCCGCGCGCCACGTTCGCGGTCGCGGCGGCGATGATTTCCGTGGCGACTCTGCTTCTGCCGGTGCTCGGCCAATGGCGAGCGGGTGCGATCGCCCTTCTGGTGGTCTGGGGAATGGCATATGGTGCCGTACCGGTCTGCTCACAGACGTGGTTCGCCAAGGCGGCGCCGCATGCAGTGGAGGCGTCATCCGTGGTGTTCACGGCGTCCTTCCAGGCCACCCTTTCGTTGGGGGCGTTGGCCGGGGGCGTCATTGTCGACCAGTCGTCCGTTTCGACTGTCATGACGTTCGGAGGCGTGACCGCTTCGTTGATGGTGCTGGTCGCTTGGCGTTCTCGCCTGATCCACGGGAAGTAGGAGGAGATGCCGGACTATCGCTACGAGCCGTGGTCGGGCCGACCCACGGAGTTCGGTGACCTCGGCCCCTGGACCCTTGAGCGGACTGAGTTCCGGAGCGTCTCCCAAGCGGCCGTGCACTGCTTCCCGGTCACCCTTCGCGGCCAGTTGATCGGCCATCTCTGGGCCTCGGAGACGACGGACGCGGCGAGTTTCTATCCCAGGAAGGGCATGGGGGCTGTCGGCTGGGACGCCCGAGGGGCGTGGACGAGGCGCTTGAAGGAGGCGCGGGACGCCGGTTTCTCCGCGTGGGAGGCGGTGCAGTACTGGGTGGGGGAGCCGGAGGATCCGAGGGGCGGGGGTGTGGCTGCCGACGCGGAGGGGCGGGTGCTGCCGGATTCGGAGGCGGTCTACCGGCTTGGAAGCCAGGCCGTCGACGAGTAGGCGCCGTACCCGTGCGGCCCCAAGGACCCTCCGGCTGGATGTTCGCGAGCAGGTCAGCCGGCGCGACCGAGATGCATGATCACGATGGTCACGGTCGAGTCCGTGACCTCGTACATGATTCGGTAGAAGCCGACATGTAAACGGCGGAGATCTGGGGATCCGTAGGTGGCGGTCCCTGGCGGACGCGGTTCTTCGGCGAGAAGATCAACGGAGGCGAAGACCTGTCGTAACCCCTCCGGGTCGTCCTTGAGGAAGCGGGCCGCAGTGTTCAGCGCCTGTTCCCGCCAGATGATCTGGTAGCTCAATCCTGCTCCAGCCCCAGTCGCTTGCGGGCCTCTTCGTGGGGGATCCCGACGAAGGTGCCGTTCGCCTGGCTGGCTCGGTACTCGGCCAAGGCCAGTGCGTCCTCAAGATCCGCCAGTTCCTGCGGATTTATCAGCACAGCCGCAGGCTGGCCGTGGTCGGTGATGGTGATGCGCTCGCGGGAGTGGGAGGCGCGGCGGACGAGGGACCCGAACCGGGCCCGGGCCTCCGTCATGGGCAGTACATCAGACATGTGCAGAACTGTACACTACTGTGCGCTCTGGTGAGGCTCTCCGTGGCGGTGGTGCGGCAGGGTCCCCGCGGCCCGCGCTCACCCGACGTCCCGCGGGTCCGGCACCGGGCCGCAGTCCTCGACGTAGTCTCTGGTCAGTGCGGCCAGCAACTCCGGGTCGGAATGGACCTCGGCGGTGTGCTGCCACGCGATGAGCATCTGAGCCACGGGCGCACTGTTGCCGACCCGGTCGGCCGCCCGCTTGGTGTCGACCAGTTCGACGGCGAAGGCGTGGAGGTCGGCCTCAGGTAGGAGATGTGCCCAGGAGTCCTCGTCTTCGATGCCGGCGTCCTTGAGTGTGAACGATCGGATGCGCTGCGTGTGGTGCGTCGACATGGCGTCATAGTGCCGCAAGGGTGACCTGGCGTGGCCGTGCATGTGCGGTCAGTTCGCGTGTGTGGTAAGGGTGGCGCCCGGGTCATCGTCGGACCCGGCGGACGTTGTCGGCGAGGGGCCGTACTCTGGAAGACCCCCGGCCCGTGAGACGTGTCGGGCCATTCGCGTTGTTCGCCTCCGGGATGGAATAGCCCCTTATGAGCCTTACCGGTCTGCTCGACGCCGTCGTACAGGACCCCGCGCTCGCCGAGGCGGTTCAGGCCGCCGCGAACGGCGGGCGGCACCATGTCGATCTGGTCGGCCCGCCGGCCGCCAGGCCCTTTGCCGTTGCCGCGCTGGCGCGCTCCGCCGGGCGGCCGGTGCTTGCGGTGACGGCCACGGGGCGGGAGGCCGAGGATTTGGCCGCCGCTTTGCGGTCGCTGCTGCCGCCGGACCTGGTGGTGGAGTACCCCTCGTGGGAGACGCTGCCGCATGAGCGGCTGTCGCCGCGGTCGGACACGGTCGGCCGGCGGCTGGCGGTGCTGCGGCGGCTGGCGCACCCCAGCAAGGACGATCCGGCGGCAGGTCCCGTGTCGGTGGTGGTCGCGCCGGTGCGGTCGGTGTTGCAGCCGCAGGTCAAGGGGCTCGGGGACCTGGAGCCTGTGAGTCTGCGGTCGGGGCAGAGCGCCGATCTGGAGGAGATCGTCGACGGGCTGGCGGCCGCCGCGTACGCGCGGGTGGAGCTGGTCGAGAAGCGCGGCGAGTTCGCGGTGCGCGGCGGGATTCTGGATGTCTTTCCGCCGACCGAGGAGCATCCGCTCCGGATCGAGTTCTGGGGCGACGATGTCGAGGAGATCCGCTATTTCAAGGTCGCCGACCAGAGATCCCTGGAGGTCGCCGAGCACGGGCTGTGGGCCCCGCCCTGCCGTGAGCTGCTGCTGACGGAGGAGGTGCGGCGGCGGGCCGGGGCGCTGGCCGAGGACCACCCGGAGCTGGGCGAGCTGCTGGGCAAGATCGCGGAGGGGATCGCGGTCGAGGGCATGGAGTCGCTGGCGCCCGTGCTCGTGGACGACATGGAGCTGCTGCTCGACGTACTGCCGGCGGGCAGCATGGCCGTGGTCTGCGACCCGGAGCGGGTGCGGACCAGGGCCGCGGACCTGGTGGCGACGAGCCAGGAGTTTCTGCAGGCGTCCTGGGCGGCGACCGCGGGCGGCGGGGAGGCGCCGATCGATGTGGGCGCGGCCTCGCTGTGGGGCATCGCGGACGTCCGTGACCGGGCGCGTGAGCTGGGCATGATGTGGTGGTCGGTGAGCCCGTTCGCGGCCGATGAGGACGTCGAGGAGGACACGCTCAAGCTGGGCATGCGCGCCCCCGAGACGTACCGGGGCGACACCGCCCGCGCGCTCGCCGACACCAAGGGGTGGCTGGCCGACGGCTGGCACACGGTGTACGTGACCGAGGCCCACGGCCCGGCCTCCCGTACGGTCGAGGTGCTGGGCGGTGAGGGGATCGCGGCGCGGCTGGACGGGGACCTCGCCGAGATCAAGCCGTCCGTGGTGCATGTGGCCTGCGGTTCGATCGAGTACGGCTTTGTGGACCCGGGCCTCAAGCTGGCCGTGCTGACCGAGACCGACCTGTCCGGGCAGAAGGCGGCGGGCAAGGACGGCGCCCGGATGCCGGCCCGGCGGCGCAAGACGATCGATCCGCTGAGCCTTCAGGCGGGCGATTTCATCGTCCATGAGCAGCACGGCGTCGGCCGCTATATCGAGATGGTGCAGCGCACCGTCCAGGGCGCCACCCGCGAGTACCTGGTCGTCGAGTACGCGCCCGCGAAGCGCGGCCAGCCCGGCGACCGGCTGTTCGTGCCGACGGACCAGCTGGAGCAGATCACCAAGTACGTGGGCGGCGAGGCCCCGAGCCTGCACCGGCTCGGCGGCGCCGACTGGACCAAGACCAAGGCGCGGGCGAAGAAGGCGGTCAAGGAGATCGCGGCCGACCTGATCAAGCTGTACTCGGCCCGTATGGCCGCGCCAGGCCACGCCTTCGGCGCGGACACCCCCTGGCAGCGCGAGCTGGAGGACGCCTTCCCGTACGCGGAGACCCCGGACCAGCTGACGACCATCGGCGAGGTCAAGGAGGACATGGAGAAGTCGGTTCCGATGGACCGGCTGATCTGCGGTGACGTCGGCTACGGCAAGACCGAGATCGCGGTGCGGGCGGCGTTCAAGGCGGTGCAGGACGGCAAGCAGGTCGCCGTGCTGGTGCCGACGACGCTGCTGGTGCAGCAGCACTTCGGTACGTTCACGGAGCGTTACGGCCAGTTCCCCGTGGTCGTGAAGGCGCTGTCCCGCTTCCAGACGGACACCGAGGCGAAGGCGGTCCTGGAGGGGCTGCGGGACGGCGCGGTCGACCTCGTCATCGGCACCCACCGCCTGTTCTCGTCCGAGACCAAGTTCAAGGACCTGGGCCTGGTCATCGTGGACGAGGAGCAGCGTTTCGGCGTCGAGCACAAGGAGCAGCTGAAGAAGCTCCGGGCGAATGTGGACGTGCTGACCATGTCCGCCACCCCCATCCCGCGCACCCTGGAGATGGCGGTCACCGGCATCCGCGAGATGTCCACGATCACCACCCCGCCGGAGGAGCGCCATCCGGTGCTCACCTTCGTCGGCCCGTACGAGGAGCGGCAGATCGGCGCGGCCATCCGGCGCGAGCTGCTGCGCGAGGGCCAGGTCTTCTACATCCACAACCGGGTCGAGTCCATCGACCGGGCGGCGGCGCGGCTGCGCGAGATCGTGCCCGAGGCGCGGATCGCCACCGCCCACGGCCAGATGTCGGAGAACGTGCTGGAGCAGGTCGTCGTCGACTTCTGGGAGAAGAAGTTCGACGTACTCGTCTCGACGACGATCGTCGAGTCCGGTATCGACATCTCCAACGCCAATACGCTGATCGTCGAGCGCGGCGACAACTTCGGCCTCTCCCAGCTGCACCAGCTGCGCGGCCGCGTCGGCCGTGGGCGCGAGCGCGGATACGCGTACTTCCTGTACCCGCCGGAGAAGCCTCTGACCGAGACCGCCCATGAGCGGCTGGCCACCATCGCCCAGCACACCGAGATGGGCGCGGGCATGTATGTGGCGATGAAGGACCTGGAGATCCGCGGCGCGGGCAATCTGCTCGGCGGCGAGCAGTCAGGACATATCGCGGGCGTCGGCTTCGACCTGTACGTACGGATGGTGGGCGAGGCCGTCGCCGACTACCGCGCCTCGCTGGAGGCGGGCGGGGAGCCGGAGGAGGCCCCGCTGGAGGTCAAGATCGAGCTGCCGGTGGACGCGCATGTCCCGCACGACTACGCGCCGGGCGAGCGGCTGCGGCTGCAGGCCTACCGGGCCATCGCCTCGGCGTCGAACGAGGAGGACATCCGCCACGTCCGCGAGGAGCTGACCGACCGCTACGGCAAGCTGCCGGAGCCGGTGGAGAACCTGTTGCTGGTCGCGGGGCTGCGGCTGCTGGCGCGGGCCTGCGGGGTCGGCGACATCACGCTCCAGGGATCCAACATCCGCTTCGGGCCGGTCGAGCTGCGCGAATCGCAGGAGCTGCGGCTGGGGCGGCTCTACCCGAGGTCCGTGATCAAGCCCGCAACCAAGCAGGTGCTGGTGCCCCGGCCGGCGACGGCCAGGATCGGCGGGAAGCCGCTGGTGGGGCGGGACCTGCTGGCGTGGACTGGAGAGTTCCTGACCACGATCCTGGGGGCGTAGCCGGGAGGCTTCAGGTTTGCGGTGGGTATGAGCCGCGACACGCCGACACCACGGCATGTCGTCGGCGCATACTCACCGCAACGTCACTCCGGCGGCGCCAGCTGGCGTGACGCCTCGACCGGGTCGCCGAGGACCTGGTTCAGGTGGTACGCCTTGCGGCTGAACGACCGGAAGGCGTACACGATCTCGGCCGCGTCCACGATCTCGCAGTCGGCGCGGCCGAGCAGTTCGCGGGTGATCACGATGGCGTTCTTCGCGTGCACATACCGATCGACCAGATGCTCCTGGAGCGCGTCCATGCCCGAATCCGCCAGCAGCGGCCGGCAGTCCCGCGTCCACCGGTCCAGCCAGGCCGCCCGCTCCAGGTATTCGGCGGACTCACCGCTGCCGTCGTCGAGGGCGGCGAAGGTGGGGGCGAGGGCCTTGAGGAGACGGCGGACGTAGGCGCCGCGAAGGCCCTTGATCTGCGGATGGTCCTTCTGGAACTCGAACCAGTCCGCCTCGACGCTCCCGATCCACTCCAGGAGCACCGGATTCCGCTCGTAGTACCCGCCCTCGACGCCCTGGAAGACATGGCGCAGCAGCCCGAAGCTCAGCTCGGTGGACTCGGCCAGCAGGACGGCGTCGTACAGGTCCTTGCCCTCGGGGTGCATATCCGTGATCAGCCACAGGATCTTCCAGGCGAGGGAGAGCTCGGGCGTGGCCGCGCCCAGCCGGATCGGGGGCTCGGTGCCGGTGTGGCGGGGGATCGAGGCGGGGGCCGCGGGCGCGGGCAGCGGCTCGTTGAAGACGAAGTCGAGCTGGACCGTGCCCGGCGGCACGCCGTCGTCCGTGGACCGCCACGGTATGACCAGACGGCGGCCGGGGACGCGGTCGTACGTCCAGATCTCGTCGCTGACCGCGCCCCGGGAGTCGATACGGACCGGACCGGCCGCGCGCCGGGCGCGGAGGTCGGCGGCGCGCGCGATGCCGTCGATCATCCGGTCCGTACGCTCGTCCTCCAGCTGCCAGGAGTCGGGCACCACGACGAAGTCCAGGTCCCCGGGCTCGCGCGCCGCCTCGCCGTACCAGGCCCTGAGCAGCACGCTGCCGCGCAGCACCAGATGCCCGGCCCACGGCGAGTCGGCGACGGCGGCCAGCACGAGGTCCGTGGCGCGGTGGCGGGCGGCGTACCAGCGGTGGCCGGCCACCGCGTTCTCGAACTGCGGCTCACCGGCCCGCATCGCCCGCGCGTGGTGGGCCATCGACGGGTCGAACACCGGGCGCTGCAGCACCCCTTCGCCGAGCACCGGCCGCAGCGACTTCGGCAGCCGCAGCTGCTCGGCGGCCGCCTCGGTCAGCTCTTCCTGGGGGATGGTGCCGTCCTCCGGCCACGGGCCCCAGCCGAACCCCGTCCACGACGACGCCGATGCCGGCTCTGTCTCTGTCATCGCGCTGCCTCCTCCTCGGCTATCCAGCCCGCGTCCAGGCCCTCGTCGCTGTCATACACGACGAATTCCCGCTCCATCGACACGATTTCGTGGCCGGTCGCGCGCAGGGCGGCGGTCAGCGCCTCCAGCCGGCGGCCCGCCGTATCGCGGCCGACCAGGCGGCAGCGCTGGGTGACGAAGCGCTCGGCGCGCCCGTCGGTTCGTATCCGGCGGGCGTTGCGGGAGAGGTGGGCCGTGTGGGCGGCGACGAGGCGGGTGAGGGTGGGGGGTGGCTCGGCGGCGTCCAGGAGCAGCTTGACGTGGTGCTCGAAGTAGTAGCGCGGGCCGAGCGCCCGGGCCTCCTCGTCGGACACCGGCACCCCCGCCGCCCACGGCGCGGCCTCGACCTTCGTCCGTACGACCGGGAAGCCCGCGCCGGCCAGCCCGGCGGCCGCCGTGTCGGCGGCGGAACGGGCCGCGGGCAGGGTGCCGTCGGCGCGCAGGGTCAGCATCGGCTGGGAGGGTACGCGGCCACGGTCGAGGACGATATGCGCGAACTTCCAGGCCCGCGCGGCCGCGTACCGCTCCAGCGCGCGGTACGGGAGAGGGGAGTCCGCCCTCCCCGTGACAGGGCGGACCGTCAAATGGATCTCGAACTCGCCGATGACCGTGAACACACCGCAGATGTTCTCAGGCAGGCGGTTCGGAGTTGGGTGCCGGGCCGTCGCGGCTGTCGCGCGCGGCTACCGCGGCGGCCGGGGCAGGGCCTTCAGTGCCGCGCCCCGGCCGCCGACAGGTAGGGGAAGACGTCGCTCGGCACCCCCGTGGCCGAGCTCGCGTCCAGCCCCAGCTTGACGGGCACGCCGAGCACCAGCTCGAACATCACCTCCGGTACGCAGTCGGTCAGCCCGCGCCCGTTGCGCCGGTCGACCGCGAACACCGCGTCGCTGCCCACCTCGTAACGCAGCACGTCGGGGAGGAACAGATCCCGTACGCGGGCGGCGTGCGCCGCCGCGTCGGGCACCGCGCCCACGGCTGCCGCGGCCCGCTCGGCGGCCCGCAGGATCTCGGCCCCGTAGCGGCCCTGGTCCTCGGCGGGCTCGGTGGCGTTGAAGTCGATGTGCCGCTCGGCGTCTTCGAGGTCGAAGAGCGTGTTGAGCAGCGGGTTCGCACAGCGGTTGATCTGCCGCCAGCCGCCCGCGTCGGTGGCCAGCACGGTGGAGCCCCAGAAGCCGATGGCCGCTCCGGCGCCGCCGAGGGCTTCGTCCGGCACCTCCAGGACGATCGCCTGGACGTCGGTGCCCGCGAAGAGATTGGTGGCACCGGCCGGGTCGAAGTCCGCCAGCTCGGGCGCCGTGCCCTGGGCGATGGCGGTCTTCACGGCCGTGACGACCGTGCCCTCGATCCAGAACGGATCCCCGGCCGCGCCCGCCCACGCACGCAGCCCGTCGGGCGTCTGCGCGGGCTCGCCGGTGGTGCTGGTGGTGCCGGTGGCGCCGGTGAGCAGCACGGGGCCGTCGGCGAAACGGTCGCGGGCGGCCGGGCCGTCGAGGCGGCGCAGCTCCCAGCGCTGGCTGCCGTCGGCGGCCGGGGGCTGGAAGGTGAAGCGGTAGGTGATGTCCTCGACGGCGTCGCCGTCCGTGTCCACCTTGATCTCGTAGCGGCTCTCGTCGTCGTGGAAACCGCCGCCGCCCGAGAGCGGGTTGACGTTGACGACGAAGACGGTGCCGGTGGTGCCGTGGAACAGGTAGGTGTCGCTGATGTCGAGCCGCGGGTCCTGGCGGGCGAGCTCGGAATCGTGGTGATGGCTCATCAGCGTTCCTGTTCTGTGCATGAGGGGCTTGCCCAGGACACTAGGCGGGGGTGGCGGGCGCGGCGAGGAACACTGTGCACAGTGGTGGCGTGCGGCGGTTGCGCTTCGAACGGTGACCGAACACAGGTCAGAGCGAGCCCGACGCCCGCAGCGCCAGCCACAGCTCGTACTTCGCGCTCGGCGCGCGCAACAGCGAGCGCCCCAGCAGCTCTTCGGCCCTGGCCAGCCGCTTGCGCGCGCCGGGCAGCGAGATGCCGAGGGCGGTGGCCGCCGCGGGCAGCCGGGCGTCGGCGCGCAGCCAGGCGCGTACGGTCTCGGGGACGGCCGCGGGCCCGGCCTCGTCGAGGGGGCCGAACTGGGCACGGGCCCACAACTCGGCCGCGGGGGAGGACAGCAGGGTGTCGAGCGAGGCGGGGGCCGCGGGAGCTGCGGGCATTTCGGCGGGGCTGGGCGGCGCGCTGTGCAGCCGCAGCGCGAGCCAGGCCGCCGACTGGCCCGCCAGGCTGTGGCCGATGTCCAGGCCGAGCAGGTCGCCGATGAGGCGGATGCGCGCGGTGAGCGTATTGCGGTGGATCTTGAGATGACGGTTGGCGGCGCCGCCGAAGCTGAGCCATGAGCCGAGCGTGCCCAGCAACTCCTGCGGCCCCGGGTCGGCGCGGCGCGACGGTACGTACCGCAGACAGGGCCCCAGCAACTCCCGCGCCCACAGCCGCCCCTCGGGGCTCGCGAGCGCCATGGTGTCGGTGTGTCTGCCGAAACCGGCGTACCGCTGGGGCGCGCCACGGGCCACGGCGAGGGCATGGATCGCCTGCTCGTAGCCGACCGCGGTGTCCCGCAGCGGATGCTCGGCGCTCGTGCCGATCCGGCACTCGGGGACCCGCCGGACGATCAGCCGGGCGAGCCCGTCCGCGCGCTTCCTCTCCCCTTCCCCCTCCGGTCTCGGCGGTACGAGGGCGATGAGGTGGTTGGAGCGTACGGGGCAGGGCACGATCCACGCCCGGCCCCGGGCCACTTGATCGATCCGGGCCGCGATCTCACGTCGTCGGCGGAACGGACACTCGATCACATATACGCGGGAGAGTGCGGGCAGGGCCGGGCCCAGTGCCCCGGCGATCCGCTGCGCGGCGGGCACGCTGCCGACCATGAGGAGGTGCACCACGGCCTCGCGGCTGTGCGCCTCGGCCGACTCGACGCGCCGACGGGCCCGCTCCGCCTCCTCCAGCCGCCAGCAGAGCGCGAGGGTACGGGCGGCGTCGGCGAGCAGCACCCCGCAGCGCGGGTCGTCGGGCCCGACGACGGTGAGGTACGGCGGGTCGTCCCCGCCCGTGGCGTCGGTGTGGCCGAGCCGGGCCAGGTGTACGGCGTGGCCACCCTCGCCGCCGAGCACCGCGGAGGGCGCGCCACGGCGGCGCAGTTCGACGGCGGCGGCGGAGGCGGTGGCCAGCGTGTCCGGGCCCGGGTCGGGCTCCGGTGTGGCGAGGACCGTACCCGTGGGGCCGATCAGCGCGGCGAGGCCGCCGGTGCGGCGGGTGAGCCAGGCGAGGATGGCGTGTACGGACTCCGGTTCCGCGGCGAGGCGGGCCAGTGCGAGCACGTCGTCGGCGCGGTCGGCCCGCGCTTCCGATGACGCTGGTCCCATGGGGCAAAACTGTAGTGCTGCGGCTTTCGGGTGGCGACGGTGGCGACGGTGATGTCGGCTAAGGTCGGCCAAGTGACCGCCGTCATAGCCGCGATGCTGACCGCCGTCGTCGGCGTTCTGGGCACGCTCTTCGCCCCCCTGCTCCAGCAACAGATCACCGCCCGGCAGCGCGCCGAAGAGGCGCGGGCCGAGGACCGGCGGCGCCACCTCGAGGACCGCCGGACCGCCTACATCGCCATGAACCGCGCCTCCCGCCAGTTCCACACCCTGCTCAAGGACGCCCTGCACCGGATCAGGGACGGCGTCTACACGGAGGAGGACCGCACGGGGCTCGAGGAGGCCCGGCGCGAGTACCGGGACTGCTACGCCCAGGCGCAGATGATCGTCCCCGAGCGCGTCCTGGCGGCGTCCCGCGACCTCAACACCGTGCTCGCCGGGATCGACGCCATGGCCAAGCGGATCGACCGTGGCCTGCCGGGCGAGGGGGAGACCGCCGCGGCGGCCCTGATGGAGCTCAAGGAGGCCGAGCCGAGGCTGTCGGCGATGCGGCGGGTGATGCGCGAGGACCTGGGCATCACGGACTGACCGGCGCCGCCCGCCGCCCGCCGTAGCCCCTCATCCTTGCGCCGCCACCCGCGGCTCGCCGCGGAAGACCTGCGCCATATGCCAGTCGATGTGCTCCCCGGCGACCGGCGCGCCGCCCGCCCGCGGCCCGAGCACCGGCCGCCCGCCCAGCCGCAGCACATACGCCTGGGCGGCCTCGCTGCGGCCGGTGAACTGCCGCGACACCAGGATCCGTCGCTTCCCGTCGAGGCCCAGCACGCCCTTGTCGAACAGCTTGTGGTGGAGGGAGCACAGACACAGCCCGTTGGAGAGGTCGTCCGGGCCCGCGAAGGCCCACCACCGCACATGCGCGGCCTCCAGCCCCACCGGCGTACGGCCGCGCGTGTCCTCGACCGCCCCGTCGTAGCCGCAGAACGCGCAGCGGCTTTCGTACGCCGCCAGCACCCGCTCCCGCAGCTCGGCGGCCCCGTGGCGGAGCCGGCGGGTGCCGCGCGCTCCGTCGTCGGCGGTCAGGTCGAGGCCGACGGCGTCGGCGAGGTCGGAGTGGAGGGAGGGCGCGAAGTGCTGGTCGAGGAGGAGCCCGGCGAGGCGGCCGAGCAGGGCGGGGTCGGCGGTCAGCGCGTCCCGCAGGCCGGGGGCGAGCCGCCCGGCCGCCCCGCTGGCGCGCAGCGCGCCCAGCGCCGTGCCCGGGCTGCCGTCGCCCGCGTGGGTCCGTACCTCCCACACCCCGTCGTTCACCAGGTGGTGGAACGGATACCCGGCGCTGGTGGGGCGCCTGGGCCCGTACTCCGCCAACAGCCGTTTCAGATCCGCCTCGACCTCGGTGAACCGCAGCGCGTCGCCCGCGTCCCGCTGGAACCGGCCCAGCGCGTACAGCATGAGCAGCGGCTTGTGCGGCGCCCGCTCCCCGTTCTGCGACCACTGCCGCAGCGTGCGCACACGCTCGGCCCAGTCCGTCCGTTCGATCCCCTCCATGCCGCCACGGTAGCGGGGGAGTTGGGGTGGCATGCTGGACCATGTGGCGGGGCCCTGTATCGACGGGCCCGGGTACGACAGCACGGACGGAACGGGGAGAGGCGCATCGTGGACGCTCTGCTGGTGGCGAATCAGCTCGCGCCGTACGTGACGGCGGCGGTCGGCGCGTACGGGACGGCCGCGTTGACCCGCGCGGCCGACGCGGGCGCCGATGCGACCGTCTCGCTGGGGCAGCGGATCCTCCAGCGGCTGCGGGGCCGGGAGGAGAGCCGCGAGGGCATCGACGAGGCGGTCCAGGACCTGGCCGCCGCGCCCGAGGACGAGGACTTCCAGGCGGCGCTGCGGGCACGGATCAAGCGGGCGCTGCTCGCCGATGCCGAACTCACCGCCGAGCTGGCCCGTTTGCTGCCCGCAGGCGGTACGTCCTTCACCGCGTCCGGGCAGGGCGCCGTCGCCGTCCAGCACAACTCCGGCATCATCAGCACCGGAAGCGACGCCACGATCCAGCGATGACGCGGCAGCCGTTCGGGCCAGGGGAGGCGTCGGGGGACCGGGCCGTGGCCGTGGGCCACAACCAGGGCATCGTCAGCACCGGGGACGGGGCCGTCATCGACAACCGCACGGTGCGACTGCCCGCCGAGGCGGTCAGGGGCCCGGCGGAGGTGGCGGCGCCACCCGGGCTGAACAATCTGCCGGCGCCGCGCAGCGGGGTGTTCGTCGGCCGTGAGGAGGACTTGGCGCGCCTCGACGCGGCCACCGGCGCCGAAGCCGGACACGAAGCCGATACCGATACCGATCCCGGTGCGACTTCCAGTGCGGGCGTCCCGGTCGTCGTGCACGGGCTCGGCGGCATGGGCAAGAGCACCCTCGCGCTGCACTACGCCCACCGCCACCGCGACCGCTACGACCCCATCTGGTGGATCCCCGCCGAATCGGCCGCCACCATCGGCCTCGGCCTCGCCGCCCTCGCCGCACATCTGAACCCGTACGCCGACCTCACCGCCGCCTCCGGCGCCGAGGCGGCCGCCTGGGCCACCACCTGGCTGCAGGCCCACGACGGATGGCTGCTGGTTTTCGACGACGCCGCCGCGCCAGGCGATCTCGCACCGCTGCTCGGCTCCCTCACCGCCGGGCGGCACCTCATCACCAGCCGCCGCGCCACCGGTTGGCATCACCTCGCCCGGCCCGTGACGCTCGACACCCTCAACCCCGACGCCGCACTGGACCTGCTCATGCGCATCACCAACTCGACCGACGACGGCGCCGCCCCCGAACTCGCGGAGCTGGCCGCCGAACTCGGTCATCTTCCGCTCGCCCTGGAGCAGGCCGCCGCCTATATCCAGCACACCGCGCTGACCCCCGCCGCCTACTTGGCGCGGCTGCGTCGCCACCCGGCCCGGATGTTCGCCACGTCGGCCGATGCCACATCGGCCGATGCCGCCGCCTCCGCCGGAGCGGACGCCGCCCAGCAGCGCACCATCGCCCGTATCTGGCAGCTCACCCTGGACGCCATCGCCGGCCGGGCCCCGCTCGCCGTCGAGATTCTGCGTACGGCCGCCTGGTTCGGCCCCGACGATGTGCCGCGCGACCTGGCCGAGTCGCTGGACGACGATCCGATCGCCGTCGACGAGGCGCTGGCCCTGCTCCACGCGTACAGCATGGTCACCCTCACCCCGCGCACCTTCGCCGTCCACCGGCTCGTCCAGGCCGTCGCCCGTACGCCCGACCCGGCCGATCCGCACCGCGGCGCCGACGCGATCGACGGGGCCCGCCGCCGCGCCGCGGAGCTGCTGGCCGCGGCCCTGCCCGAGGACCCGCTGTTCAACGTGGCCGGGTGGCCGCGCTGGCGGGAGCTGCTGCCGCATATCGAGGCATACGCGGCGCTGACCGAACCGACCGCGCCCGACCAGGACGACGAGGCGATCGACCGGGTGCTGTTCGAGGCGTCGGCCTTCGTCCTCGGGGAGGGCCGTACGGACCGGGCCATCGCCTTCGCCGAGCGCTCCGTCGCGGCCTCCGAGCGGCTGCGCGGCCCCGACCACCCGCGCACACTGAGCTCCCGCAGCTATCTCGCCAGCGCCTGCCGCTCGGCGGGCGACCTGGAGCGCGCGACGCCGCTGCACGAGCGCAACCTGGCCGACTGCGAGCGGATCCTGGGCCCCGACCACCCGGACACCCTCGCCTCCCGTTCCAATCTGGCCCATCTGTACGCGCTGGCGGGCGATCCGGACCGGGCGGCCCCGCTCCACGAGCGCAACCTTGCCGACTACGAACGCACCCTGGGCGCCGACCACCCGCACACCCTGGCCTCGCGCGCCAACCTGGCCGCCGTCCACCGCTCGGCCGGCGATCTGGACCGCGCCCTGCCGCTGCTGAAACGCAACTTCGCCGACCACGAGCGGATCCTCGGCCCGGACCACCCCGAAACCCTCACCGCCCGCTCCAACCTCGCCTACGCGTACGAGCTGGCGGGCGACCCGGACCGGGCCGTCCCGCTGCACGAGCGCGTGCTGGCCGACCGCGAGCGGGTCCTCGGCGCCGCACATCCGCACACCGAGCTCGCCCGGGACCTGCTCACCAGGGCCCGCGCCGCCCGCCCTTGATCCTCTTCTCCGGTCCGCCCGCGCCACCTACATTGGCCGGATGACCAACGACTTGGTGGGTAATGAGGCTGCGCCGCGCCGTCGCATCGGCGTGATGTTCGACCGGGACGGCAAGCCCGAGGAACTGTCCGCGTTCGCGCGGGCGGTGGAGGAGTACGGAGCGGACGACCTGTGGGTCGTCGAGGACCTGGGCTGGGCCGGGGCGATCAGCTCGGCGACGCTCGCGCTGGCGGCCACCGAGCGGCTGCGCGTCGGCCTCGGGATCGCCCCGGCCCCGCTGCGGAACCCGGCGCTGCTCGCCATGGAACTGGCCATGGTGGCCCGGGTGTTCCCGGGCCGGTTCATCGCGGGCGTCGGGCACGGCGTGCCGGAGTGGATGGCCCAGGTCGGCGCCGCGTCACCGACCCCGCTGGCGCTGCTCGAAGAGACGATCACGGTGGTGCGCACCCTGCTGCGCGGTGAGACGGCCACCCTCGACGGCCGGGCCGTGCACATCGACGGTGTGACCCTGGTCCACCCGCCCGCCGAGCCCCCGCCGGTCGTCTCGGGTGTCGTACGCCCCCGCTCCCTGGAGCTGTCCGGCCGGGCCGCCGACGGCACGGTCATGGCCGAGGGCCAGGGTCCGGGCGCGATCGCCGCCGCGCTCGGCCAGATCGCGAAGGGGCGCGCCACCGCCGGTGCCACCCACCCGCACGAACTGGTCGTCTTCACCCATCTGTGCGTGGCCGACGACCCCGGGCGGGTGGCGACGGACACCGCGCCCGTACGCGACGAGTACTCCGAATGGCTCCGTGTTCCGCGCGAGGAGGTGTTCCTCGCGGCGGGCGACGCCGCCACCGCCGCCGAGCGGGTGCGGGCCCTGTGGGAGGCGGGCGCGGAGACGGTCGTACTGCGTCCGGTGGGCGAGGATCCGCTGGCCCAGGTGCGCGCGGCGCTGGGGGCGTTGGAGCTCTGACGGCCGGTCTCCGATTGCGCGCGATCCTGGCACCGACTTAGCGTAAATGTAACAAATAGGGCATGCGGGGCGTGTCGCTCCTGTGTCCCTTCCTCGTCTATGTCGTCGTGTGGAGGATCCATGTCGGTGATGACTGGCGCCCAACCCATGCAGCAGATGCAGCCCCAGATGGGCCAGCAGCAGATCGCCCAGGTCGTGCAGCAGACGATCCAACAGGCCTGTCAGCAGGCGAGCCAGCAGATCGCGCAGCGACTGCAGCACACCGTCCAGCAGCTCCAGCAGATCAACCAGCAGGGCCTGGGACAGCAGGCGCACCCGTACCTGGCCATGGCGCTGCACTACTCGCTGCACAACGGGGTCCGGCAGGCGGTGGAGCAGGCCGTACAGCAGGCGCTGCCGGTCGCCATCGCGACGCTGATCCAGCAGCAGGGCCAGCAGGGCATGGGCCAGCAGGGCTTCGGCCAGCAGCAGGGCTCCGGCCAGCAGGGCTTCGGCCAGCCCGGCATGGGCATGCAGCAGTTCGGCCAGCAGCCCTACCAGCAGCCGGGCTTCGGCCAGATGAGCCCGTTCGGCATGGGCTGACACCTGGGTTGACGCGGTGCGGTGTGCCCGGAACGTTTCCGAGCACACCGCATCACCGTGGGAGCGCGGCCCCCGGTCGCCGGAGCACAAGCGTAAGGACGACGTGGCGTTGTGAAGGTGGACGTGATGCTCAAGAACAGGCCCGAGAACGACAGCGACGGCGCGGGCGCGGGCGGGCCCGGGCGCACGGGCGCCGGCCGGGAGGAGGGGCACCGCAAGAAGAGCCCGCGGCGCTCCCTCGCGGTGCGCCCGCGCCGCGAGCGGTATCTGGTGGCCCCGCTGCCCCAGCATCTGCTCCCACCCGGGGTGGCCGCGCTCGACATGGACGCGGTGTGCGAGCGGCTGGGCCGGATGCCGGAGGTCGTGGTGGTCCGCCGGCTGCGGCCCGCGAAGGAGCCGGACCCGGCGGGGCCGCCCGTCTGCTGCCCGGAGATCGCGGTGGTCGAGGCGGCCGAGGACCAGGTGCCGGCGCTGCGGTCGGCACACGTCCATGTGGAACCCGACCTGCCGCTGACCGGGGCGGGCACGGGCGCGGCCGCCGGACGGGTGGCGGGGCTGATGCCGCTGGCCGACCCGGGTCTGCTCGCCCCGCTGGACACGCCCGTGGAGATCTCGCTGCGGGTCTGCGGCCCGGACGAGGAGCCGCTGGCCGGGGCCGGGGTGTTCCTGATCGGGGCGTCCTGGCCGGCCCAGGGCATCACGCGCGCCGACGGGACGGCCACGCTGGTGCTGGCCACCGACACGGCGGAGTCCGTCCAGGCCCTGTACGTCCGCCCCGCGGGCGGCTATGTGGACCGCTGGATCCACCGCCCGGACCTCTCGGACACCCAGGAGAACCTGGTCACCCTCACCCCGCTGGCCAAGGTGTACCCGGGGCTCGAGGAGCGGCAGCAGTACGGCTGGGGCCAGCAGGCCATGCGGCTCGACCGGCTGCCGCCCACGTTCCGCGGCTTCGGCGTGAAGGTCGCGGTCATCGGCTCAGGCGTCGCCGCCGACCACCCAGATCTGAAGGACCGGGTGCGCTCCGGGGCGGACCTGGTCGGCGGTACGGAACAGGGCTGGGCGCACGACGCCATCGGCACCGGCACCCACGCGGCGGGCGTGATCGCCGCGGCCGATACGGGCCCCGGCATCATCGGCATCGCGGTCGACGCCCGTATCGAGGCCTGCCGGGTGCTGCCCGGCGGCCGGTTCAGCGATCTGATCGCCGCGCTCGACCACTGCGTCGACACCGAGGTCGACATCGCGCATATCGCGGTGGCCACCCCGTACTCCTCCGAACTGGTCTCCCGCAAACTCGCCGACGCCCACGCCGCGGGCGTCGCCTGCTTCGCCCCGGCGGGCGACTCCGGCGGGCCGGTCGCCTTCCCGGGGTCGCTGCCCACCGTGTTCACCGTCGGCGCGCTGGGCGCCTTCGGCTCGTACCCGCCCGACACCTCCCAGGCCACCCACGCGGGCCCGCCGCTGACCCCGGAGGGCCTGTTCACCGCGCGGTTCAGCGCGTACGGCGCCGAGGTCGACGCGGTCGCGCCGGGCGTGGCGGTCCTGTCCTGCTCGCCGCACGGCGGCTACGCGGCCCTGGACGGCACCGGACCGGCCTCGGCCCATGTCGCCGGTCTCGCCGCGCTCGTCCTCGCCCACCACGAGGACTTCCGCGGCCAGCTGCCGCCCCGCGGACCCGGCCGCGTCCAGCGCCTGTTCGAGATCATCGCCGCCGGCTGCCGCCCGCTGGCCGTCCCCGGCTCCTGGGAAGCGGCCCGCACCGGCCGCGGCCTGCCCGACGCCCTCGTCGCCCTGGGCCTGGCCCCGGGCGTACAACTCGCCCCCATGGCCGCGTCCTTCGCCCCGCCCATGGCGGGCTACGGCGTCTCCCCGCAGTGATGGCGCGGGGCCGTGCCCGGCTTGTCGGCGCGGCCCCGGCGGAGCGTCACCGTCCGTGCCGGCGTGGCGCGTTGTGCCACGAGGCCGGGGGATCGGGGTGATCGGGGGGATCGGGATGGACGCTCGGGACATGGTGGCCCTGGGGCGTACGGGGCTGTCGGTGAGCCGCCTCGGTCTTGGGCTGGCCTCGATCGGCGGCCTCTTCGCCCCCGTACCCGCACAGCAGGCCGCCGCCACCGTCGAACGCGCCTGGGAGCTGGGCATACGGCTCTACGACACCGCGCCCGTCTACGGCTACGGGCGCTCGGAGACGTACGCCGGAGCCGCGCTGGGGCCCCGCCCGCGCGGGCAGTACGTCCTGTGTACCAAGGTGGGCCGGCTGATCGAGCCCGGCGGGCCGGACACCCAGCCCATCTGGGCCGACCCTCCGCCGGGCCTCGGGCCGCGCCTGGACTACGGCTATCCGGCGGTCATGCGCTCGCTGGCGGAGAGCCTGGACCGGCTCGGCCTCGACCGGGTCGACGTACTCCATGTCCACGACCCCGACCAGGACTTCCCGACGGCCGTCACCCACGCCTACCGCGCGCTGGCCGAACTGCGCCGCGACGGCGTCATCGGCGCGGTCTCGCTCGGGGTCAACCACGCCGACGTCGCGGCCCGCTTTCTGCGGGAGGCCCCGCCGCCGGGGCCCGACTGCGTACTGCTCGCCGGGCGGTACACCCTGCTCGACCACTCCGGGCTGGCCGAACTGCTGCCGCTGTGCGCCGAACGCGGCGTCGCCGTCATGGCCGCCGGGGTGTACCAGTCCGGTCTGCTCGCCGACCCCCGCCCCGGTGCGCCGCACGGCTACCGGAGCATCCCCCGCGAACTGGGCACGCGGGTGCGGGCGATCCGGGCCGTATGCGACCGGCACGCGGTGCCGCCCCTGGCCGCCGCGCTCCAGTTCCCGCTGGGACACCCGGCGGTGGTGACCGTCGTGGTCGGCGCCCGCGCGCCCCACGAGATCGCCGAGAGCGCCGGCCTCCTCGCGCATCCCATTCCGCCCGCCTTCTGGGCCGAGCTCAAGGCCCTGGGACTGCTGCCCGAGGAGGCGCCGACGCCCTGACGGTGGGCAGGCAGGCCGGTCAGCGGTCCCAGATCTTGCGGTACGCCTGGCGGTACCCCTCCGAGTCCCAGGACAGCGCGCCACCGCTGTTGGCGGCGTTGGCGATGTGGACCGGGGCGACGTATCCGCTGGCCGGCTCCCCGGCGAAGGCCCGGTTGAACTCGTCGACGATCTGCCAGCCCTGCTCGGACAGCGGCTCGGGCACGGTCGCGGTCTGGAACTGCTTGCCGTTGACGCGCTCGAAGGCCGACGGGTCGCCGTCACCGGCACCGATGTTGTACGGGGCGCCGTCGCCGTCCTTCCCCGCGGCGCGCAGGGCCGGGGCGGCATGGCGGAAGTACAGGTCGTTGATGGCGACCGAGTAGGTCCACTTGTCCCCGAAGCGCCTGAGCAGGGAGGAGACCTCGTCGATGGAGCGGCTGTTGGCCTCGGGGATGGGGATGTTCTTGTAGTCCAGCAGCTTGACGTCGGAGCAGGTGGCCAGCTCCTTCTTGATCAGCTCGGACTTGTGCCTGGGGAAGTCGGACGTGGTGTCGGTGAATATGACCACGCCCGCACGGCCGTTGGACCGGGCGATGATCCAGTCGGCGCTGATCTTCGCGACATCCTCGACCCTGGACGTCACATTGCTGAAGAGCTTCGGATCCTTGCTGGGGCCGGGGGCGGTGGTGGCGTGCCAGCCGATCACCGGGACACCGGCCGCGTCCGCCTGCTGGATCTCCTTGGGGATGATCTCGGGGCCGAACCCGCTGATGACGATGCCGTCCGGCTTGCTGTCGAGGGCCTCCTTGAAGGCGGCCTTGACGCCCGCGGTGGTGCCCTTGCCGTTGAGGATCCGGGCGCGCCAGCCGACGACGTCGGCGGCCTCCCCGACGCCCTGGGCGACTCCGGCGGGGCCGGGGTTGGCCAGGGTGTGCGCGATATAGACGATGGTCTTGCCGCGTACGGCCTTGGGTCCGCTGGTGGGGCCGGTCCACAGGGCGTCCACGTCCTCGGCCTTCTCGACGGCCCGCTTGGCCTTGGTGAGCACGGTGGGACAGCCGGGTTTGGCGGAGCCCGAACCGGACACGTCGGCGTCGGAATCCGCATCGCAGCCGGCGGCGGTGGCCACGGCCAGGAGCGCGGCGGCGGTCGCGACCGCCTTGCGGGTGGGGTGCACAGGTCTCCTCGCGGGGCAAGAAGGGGCTACGACTTCGGGGCGGGGGCTGGGGGAAGTGGCGGAAAAACAGCGTAAGGGCGGTTGGCGGAGACACAGCGTACGGGGCAGGGGCCCGCTCGGGCGGCGGGGAGTCCCGTGAAGAGCGCTCAAAGCGTCTTCAAGGGCGCCTTTTCGATGGGCAAATGCCGCAGAAAGCACATGTTTCCTGGCCTTAATCGCCTATGCCTTGCATGCCTGCGCGCAAACGGTAGTGTTCAGCGCCGGTCGGACTGTGGCGCGATTCCATCGCTCGCACGCGGGCGTGAGTCGTCGCGCGCGCGGGCGAGGTGTGAGAGCGTCATGCTCCCCCGGTCGTCGGCGGTCGGCACCAACAACACCTCGGTCACCGCTCAGAAGCACATGAAAGGAGGCCCGGGGTGTCTGTGGACACGGTGGACCCCTCGCTCGGACCCAAGCCCGAAGCCGGTCCCGAACCCGGTCCCGATCCCGACTCGTCCGACAGTGCGCCGGTGACGCCGCGGACCCGCCGGAGGGCGGCAGCGCTTCTCGACCGATGGCCGTTCCGGCGGAAACTCAATGTCCTGGTGGCCGTGCCCGTCGCGGTCGTCGGCGTGCTGCTGGCCGTCGGCGTCACCAGCGAGGTGAACCAGGCCCAGGACGCCGCCCGGACCGCCGACGTGGTGCGTGACAGCACACAGGTCGCGGAGTTGATCAACGACCTCCAGTCCGAACACCGCCAGGCGCTGCTGCTGTCCGTGCAGCACGACGCGCTCCGGCCCGGCACCGCCCTGCCCTCGACCAACGCCTACCGCAAGGCACAGCGCAAGACCGACGACCAGGCATCCGCCGTGCGTTCGGCCTTCGACGAGCAGGGCCTGCCGAAGGAGGAGGCCCAGGCGCTGGAGTACGTCCGGGGCCTGGCCGTACTGCGCGACAAGGTCGAACGGGGCTCGGTCTCGGCCGCCGGCATCAGCCCGGCGTACTCGGCCGCCGTCGAGTACCTGATCGACGGCATCGGGCTCGACACCTCCTCCGACACCTCGTCGTCCTCGATCATCCGGCTGCTCGACGCGGTGCTGCGCGCCGACGCCGCCCACGCGGCCTTCGAGAGCGGGGTGTTCTCCGCACAGACCCAGGACGCCAACGCCCTCACCGAGTACAGCCACGCGGTCAGCGCCCACGCGGTGTACGACTACCAGGTGGACCGGTTCAGCAGGATCGCCACCCGGGAACAGGTCCTGGCCCTCAGCGGCATCGAGCGCGCGGCCGAGCAGAACGGCATCTCGGACCAGTTCGCGGAGCTCCAGATCGACCCGAGCTCCCTCCAAGGCCAGCCGACGCAGCAGCTGCGCAAGGCGATGGCCGCCGGAACCGAGCAGGCCGGGGCCCGCCTCGACATCACCCGGTCGCTCATCGGACAGATCGCCGACCGGGCCGACGGCCTCTCCAAGAGCGCCCTGGACAAGGCGCTGGCCATGGTCGCGCTCGCCCTGCTCGGCTTCGCCGTCTGGCTGACGTTCTCCGTCCTGGTCCGCCGCTCGGTCGTACGCCCCCTGGCGGCGCTGACCGGCGCAGCGCACCAGGTGGTCGATGTGGCGGGCCAGGAACTCGCCCGGGTCGAGGACGACGACGACTCGGCGGAGCGCACCCCGCTGAGCCCGCAGCCGATCCCGGTCCCGGTCCGCGACGAGATCGGCGACCTGGCCGAGGCCTTCAACCAGGTGCAGATCACCGCCGCGGCGCTGCTGGAGCGGCAGGTGCTCAGCCGCCAGAACGTCGCCGAGATGTTCGGCAACGTCGGGCGCCGCGTCTCCAACCTGACCTCGCGCCAGCTCATGCTGATCGACGCCGTCGAACGCGAGGAGACCGACCCCGAGATCCTGGAACGGCTCTACCGCATCGACCACATCGCCGTACGCCTCCAGCGCAACGCCGACAGCCTGATGCTGCTCGCCGGCATCCGGGAGACGGATGTGGAGGCCCGGCCGATCACCCTGGCCAACGTCATCCGGGCCGGCCTCGGCCGGATCGAGGGGTTCCAGCGGGTGACCCTGCGGTCCGAGACGGAGATCACCGTCGCGCCCGACATCATCGCCGACCTGACGCTGATGCTCGCCGAACTGCTGGAGAACTCGGTCTCCTTCTCGCCCTCCCACACACCTGTCGAGGTGGTCGTCCGGCCCGGCAGCGACGTCAGCTCGCACGGCGGGGCGCTGATCGAGGTCATCGACCACGGCCTGGGGATGAGCGCGGAACGCCTCGACGAGGAGAACGCCCGACTCGTCCGCCGCGAGCGGCTTGACCTCGTACCGAGCAAGGTGCTCGGCCTCTTCGTGGTCGGCAGCCTCGCCCGGCGCTGGGGTATCCGGGTCTCGCTGAGCCGTACGCCCGGGGGCGGGGTCACCGGCTCCGTCTGGATCCCGGCCGCGCTGATGCTGACCGTGAGCCCGCTGGACCTGACGCCGGCGGCGGACGCGGGCGGGACGGTCCGGGAACTCCCGGCGAGGCCGGACCCCCTGACGAAGCCCGAGCGGGATTCCGCCGAGCGGGGTTCCGCGGAGCGGGGTTCCGCCGCGCCCACGCCGCTGCCCGTACGGACCCCCACCACCGCACCGGCGCGGCCGGGCGGGCTGCCCCGGCGCATCCCGAACCGCAAGGGGACGGACGGGCCGGCGGCCGACGCACGGTCCGCCGATGCACCGACAACCGACACGTCATCCATCGACTCACCGCCCTCCCGCCCGCTGCGCAAGCGGGTACGGGGAGCGACCCTCGCCACGACCACGGCGCCCGCCGACCGGGGCATCGCGCCCGTGCGCCGGCCCGTCGACGCCGAGGCGGTCCGTACCGAACTCGACGAGTTCGAGGCCGCCGTACGCAGGGCCCAGCAGGACAGCGCCGCCACCCCCACGGAACCAGCACCGTCCCACGAGCAGAGACCCAGGAAGGAGTCGGGCAGTGACAACGCCGACAGATAACGGCAGTTCCGAGGAGCGGGCGGAACCCACCGATCTGCGCGCCGCCGCGGCCGACTTCACCTGGCTGCTTGACCGGTTCGCGAGCGAGACCGCCGGAGTGGTGGACGCCATCGCGGTGTCCTCCGACGGCCTGCTGATCGCCGTCTCCCAACTGCGCGAGCAGGCCGACTCGGAGCGGCTTGCCGCGATCGTGTCCGGCATCACCAGCCTCGCCGCGGGCGCCTCCGGCAACTACGGCCTCGGCGGCCTCAACAAGGTCATCATCGACCTGGAGGGCGGCCATGTGCTGGTGTCGGCCATCGGCAGCGGGGCCGTTCTCGGCGTAGTGGCCTCGAAGGAGGCCAAGCTGGGCAATATCGCCTATGAGATGGCCCTGTTCGCCAACCGGGCCGGAGCCGCGCTCACTCCCCAGCTGGTGCTTGAGCTGAAGAAGAGCGCCGGCTCCACCCCGGCCGGCTGACCCGTCCCACCACACAGGGGCACAGGGCACAGGCATTCAGGAGGGGATCGTGATGGCCGCCGGTGAACCAGTACCGCACGAGGCAGCGGGCAGCGCGGGCAGCGCGGGCAGCGCGGGCGGGGCAGGCAGGGCGGGCAGCGCCTGGGACGCGCCGGAGCCGACCGGCCGCGCCTCCGCGGTCCGGCCGTTCCTGCTGACCGCCGGCCGGGTGTCGGGGAGCGGCGCCGCGCCGTCGCTCCCGGTCGAGTCCCAGGTCGTGGCGACCCCGACCGGGCTCTCCGCCCTGGACTCGCTCGCCTTCGAACGCCACGACCTCGTCGCCGCCTGCCGGCGTCCGCAGTCGGTGGCGGAGCTCGCCGCCCAGCTACGACTGCATCTCAACGTGGTCCGGGTGCTGGCGGGGGACCTGTGCACCGCCGGACATCTGGTGGTCCATGTGCCGAACGCCAAGGCGACCCAGGACATCTCCGTACTGCGAAGGGTTATCGATGGTCTCCGTGCCGTCCCCGACTCCCGGGGCACACTCCGCGACAGCAGCTGAACAGCCGTCGGCCGGCCAGCCGCCGCTGCCGGTCAAGCTGGTCATCGCCGGCGGCTTCGGGGTCGGCAAGACCACGGCGGTGGGCGCGATCTCCGAGATCCGCCCGCTGACCACCGAGGCCGCGATCACGGAGGTCGCGGCGGGGGTGGACGATCTCACCCACACCCCTGGCAAGACCACCACCACGGTCGCGATGGACTTCGGCTGTATCACCATCGACCCGACGCTGAAGCTGTATCTGTTCGGCACGCCGGGCCAGGACCGGTTCGGCTTCATGTGGGACGACGTGGTCGAGGGCGCCCTCGGCGGCCTGGTGATCGTGGACACCCGCAGGCTGGACGACTGTTACGCGGCGGTGGACTACTTCGAGCACAAGAGCGTCCCCTTCGCCGTCGCCGTCAACGCCTTCGACGGGGAGGTGCAGCACGACCTCGACGAGGTGCGGTGGGCGCTGGACATCTCCGAACACGTACCGCTGGTCGTCTTCGACGCCCGGGAGACGGGCTCGGTCCGGGACGCGCTGCTGGTCGTACTGGACGTAGCGCTGACTCGGGCGCAGAGCGCGGCGGTGAGCTGAGACTGGAATAGGAGCGAAGGAACGAAGGAAGAGGAGGAGGATGCCAGGATGACCACCACCTCACGAGCCCATTCGTTCAACGCGGCCGCGGCCCAGTACGCCGCGAACCGCCCCTCCTACCCGCCCGCCCTCCTGGACACTGTCGATGAGCTCATGGACCGTCCCCTGGCCGGCGCCCGCGTCGCCGACGTGGGCGCCGGCACCGGAATCGCGACGGCCCTGCTGCGCGAACGCGGCGCCGATGTGACCGCCGTAGAGCCCGGCGAAGGTATGACGGCCGAGTTCCGCCGTACGCTGCCCGACGTGCCGATCGTCCGCGGCGACGGCAACGTCCTGCCCCTCGCCGACGCGTCGCACGACCTGATCACGTACGCCCAGTCCTGGCACTGGACCGACATCACCCGCTCCGTCCCCGAGGCGCTGCGCGTCCTGCGCCCGGGCGGCGCGCTCGCGGTCTGGTGGAACACCAGCGCCCTCGATGTGCCGTGGATCGCCGCGCAGGACGAGCGCATCGCCCACCACGGCGGAGTGGAGTCCCCCTCCAAGGAGCGCCCCGACGACGACCGCGCCATCCAACTCGCGGGCCTGGCGGGCCTGAGCGTCACGCGCCGCAAGCTGCGCTGGAGCCGCGCTGTCCCTCTGGACACCCATCTGGCGAACATCGGCAGCCACTCGGCGCTCCTCGTCCTCGGCGAGGCCGGCGCCCGTGCCTTCCTCACCGAGGAGCGCGGCCGCTTGGGCGAGATTTTCCCGGAGGGGATGGTGGAGGAGACGTACGTGGTGGACCTCCTGGTGGCGACCCGCCCCTAAGGCGCTGGGTCGACCATGGCGCGACTGGCCAGCCGCTCGTAACGCTGCCGAGCGGCCTGCGGAGTCCCGAGCCCGAGCCCGAAGGCCACCTCCTGCCACGTCATTCCGCGCCCCCGCGCCATCTGGAGCAGCCCGACCTCCAGCTCGTCCATCTCCCCGCGCACCAGCGGTACGAGGCTCAACGCGGCGGTGATATCGGCCTGATCCACCTCCGCCTCCCCATCGACCGGCTGCGCGGCCCCACTGAGCAGGAACGACACCAGCCTGACGGCCTCGTGCGGCCCGATGAGCGAAGCATGCGCCTGCCGCCGACGCTGCTCGTCGGTGGCGGCGTGCCGCTCGGCGATGCGCATGAGAGACGCGTAGACGCGGTGGGTTCGTGCCTGGTCCGGCGACGGGGGTGTGAACGGATCGGGGTGCTGATCGGGAGTTGACGGCATGAGATCAGGATGGGTGGCGCACGATCTGATGTCAACTGATCGTTGTAAACAGATCGTTCAAAGGTGGTGCGATGGTATGTGACCGGCTACCTGACCGGCTATCCGATGTCCACCACCGGAACCCCCGGAGCGAAGCGGGCGACCGCGGCGCCCAGCCGCTCCCTGTCGAGGCGCCAGCCGCTCTCCGGCCTGGCGATGTCGACGCCGGCGGGAAAGCGCGACACCAGGGTGCGCATCGCGACGCGGCCGACCGGCCCTGGGATGCCTCCGGGCACTGCCGGCGCGTCTTTGTGTCTGGCCAATCCGATGAACAGGACCGAGTCGGCCGAATAGTGTCGCCAGAGAACGACGGCCGTGATGTCCTGCCAGGGCACGTGGATCGCGCCCGACCGGCGGAGGGCGGGATTCCCGCCGAGCAGCACACCCGTCTCGTCGACGCGCAGCGCCACCTTGCCGTTCATGGAGGAGTATGCCGTGAACAGCCCTCCGGCGACGCAGAACGGCAGCACCAGAATCCGCGCGTACAGCGGCTTGTCCGGGAGCGTCACCGCGCTCACCGCGCCGATCGCGAAAAAGATGATGATGAATACGTTCTTGCGATTCCAGCCGTAGCGTACCTCGTACACCAAGGACCCCCGTCCGTTATGGATGGATTGTGGCAGTCCTCTGTGTTCCGTGGGAAGGGTCGCGGTACAACCCGACCGGGTGCGGGTACGGGGGTCGGCCGGGCCGGCTGCCCCGCGAGACGCTCCACTTCGGTCACCACGTGAGCGGGGATGCCGACCTTCGCGGACGCGGCGTGTCGGGCCTGCGTGGCGTGCCGAGTGCCCTGTAGCGCAGCGGAGATCAGTCGAAGTAGGCGACCAGCCGAACCCCTCGTAGGCCGAAGCGTCCTGCCAGAGCCTTCATCACGGCGAAGACGTGCTCCCAGCCGCTGCCGGGCCCGATGGCCTGCCCGCGCGTGACACGGTGGAAGCCCAACGTCGCTGATCCCGATGTCCAGGTTCCGTGGCGAGCCGTCGCAGGGGAACTGCCGACCGGGGGCTCCCCGAAGCGGTTGGTGATCTCGACCGGCCAGGTGTCCGTCACCCAGTACTCCCAGACCGCTGCCGACGTCTCGGGCTCCTGGACTCGTAGGAGCCCGTGGGATCCTCGGGGAACGGCGCTCATGTCGATGGCCTCCAGCTCCTGCCACGCGACCCAGGTGGCACCGTGGAGCGTGCCGAGGGGGGCCCATCGCTCATAGTCGCCGCGGACCTGGGCCGAGACATCCCCCGGCAGCCCGCGACCGGCGGCCACCGGTTCCCAGCCGGCGTAGTTCCGGACACCGAAGAGGCATCCGAAGGCCGTGTAGTCGTTCCCGGAGTACAGCGGGGACAGGTCCATGGCGTACAGCCACGGCGCGTCGTCGTACCAGTCGTGATCGGCACATGGATGGCGGGTCTCGATGCAGCCGTAGATGTCCGTGCTCACGCCGGAAGGTTAGGAACCCCGGGAACGTACGGCCAGTGCTTTTGGAGAGGCCGGGTTCAGAGGAAGCTCAGAAGTTCCTGTGAGAGTCTGGCGCGCCTCACAGACCGGCACACGGGGCGCCCGTGCGTGCGCCGACTTCTCATGGTCACCTCTGGAGGAAAACCCGATGAGCCTCACAGTCGTCAACGGCCTGCCCGCACACGTCCTGTTCGTGCACTTCGTCATCGTGCTCGTTCCCCTGACTGCCCTGGCGGTCGTGGCCGGTGCGATATGGCCGAGTGCCGCCCGGCGGATGGGGGTTGTGCTTCCGCTGCTGGCCCTCGTGACGCTGGTGAGCGTGCCCGTGGCCACGCAGGCCGGTGAGTGGCTGGAGGAGCACGTCGACAGCAACGCCCTGGTGCGCAGGCACGCCGAACTCGGCGACGGGTTGCTTCCCTGGGCCGCGGGCCTGTTCGTGCTGGCGACGGCGGTCTGGTGGACGACCCGCAGGTCGACGTCGGCGGAGGCGGCCCCCGGGGAGCGGACCCGGGCAGCCACGCCCCGGTCCGCGCTGGTTGTCCGTGTCGCGGCAGTGGTGCTCTCCGTCGGGGTGGCCGCGGGCGCCGTCGTGGACGTGTACCGGATCGGCGACTCCGGAGCGAAGGCCGCCTGGCACGACGGCTTCTCCAAGACCGCCGACGGCGAACGCGGCGACAACCGCTGACCTCCTCGTCCGGCTTTTAGATCTCGCCGAGTTGGCCGGCCAGCTCGGCCAGGCCGTCGGCGTACAGGTCGAACCGGTCCGAGGAGGCGGGCGGGTCGCCGACAGGGCGGGCGACGTAGGCGGTGCGCAGGCCGAGGCGCTGCGCTCCGCGCAGGTCCCAGGCGTGGGCGGCGACCATCAGCAGCCGCTCCGGCGGCCGTCCGGAGACGGTGACGGCCAACTGGTAGACCGCCGGGTCCGGCTTGTAGGTCCGGACGTCCTCGGCGGACAGGGCCTGGTGCCAGCGCAGCCCGGCGTGGGCGTTGAGCCCCAGCAGCGCCGTCCGGCTCGCGTTGGAGAGCCCGATCAGCGGGAACCGCTCGGCGAGCCGGGCGAGCCCTGCCACGGTGTCGGGCCACGGCGGGAGCCGACGAGCCGACAGCGCCAGCGCCGCCACGGCGTCCGGGTCGCCGACTCCGGCGGCCTCGGCGACGAGCCGGGCGGCTTCCCGGTCGAGGGCGTCACTCGCGACATAGGGGCGGCCGCCGTCGAGGACGCGACGCTGCTCGCGGTCGATGTGCTGCTGCCACAGCGACAACAGCTGCTCGGTCCTGGGTTCGTCGAGCGACGGGTCGAGTTCACGGATACCGGCGCGGAGTCCGGCGGGTTCGTCGACGAGCGTGCCGAGCACGTCGAACACGACGGCATCGATCTCCAGCACTGACATGAGCGGGCTCTCCCGGACGAAGCTATGTAAGGGCTAAAGTGGCTGTTAGCCGACCGTAGCGAGAGGTTCGCCAAGGATGCAAGTCACGTTGGACGATTACGCCTGGGCGGCGGGGGTCGCGACCGACCTGGTCAACACCACCGCCGAGGTCTGGCGCGGCGACGACCACCTGCCCGACCTGGCCGCCCTGGTCGAGTTCACCGGCCAACTCGGAGACCAGTCCGCAAACGACGAGGTGCTCGGCGCACTCTCCGCACTGGCCCGCCGCGCAAGCACCGCCGACCTCCACGCGGTCCACGCCCTTCGGAAGACCGTGCGCGACCTCATCGATCACCCCGACCGCGCCCACCTCATCGCCGGCGCCACCACACTCACCTCGCCCGCCCAGGGCGCCACCCTGATTCCTGATCCCGTACACGGGAACCGCACACGCTGGGCCGTCCCACTCCGTGACGGAGCAACCGTCGCCGACGCCCTGTCATTGATCTGCGGCATCGGCATCCTCGGCGTCGTACACACCCTCGGCGAACAGCGCTTCCGCCCCTGCACCTCGCCCACCTGCCGGGGAGCGTTCATCGACACCACTCGGCCCGGCAGCCGCCGCTACTGCATGCCCGGCCTGTGCGGCAACCGCGTCAACGTCGCCAACCACCGCGCCCGCCATACCGCAACGCGCGCCCGGCGCCCCAACTCCGAGTAGACAGGCCCTCGTTCGGCGGTGTGGGTTGCCACTGAATGTGGACGTAGACGGCCCACCGGGCGATGCGAAGGGCGTCAAGCGGCGTGCGGCACGAACGAGACGCGGGTTTCTTCCGTGTCGATCGACACGTCCAGTGCGGCGTCCAGTGCCTTGGCCAAGGTGCGCAGGAGTGGGAGCGTGGGCATGGTGCCACCTCCTTCAAGGCGGTCGATGTCCTCCATGGCGAGCCCCGTCCGTTCGGCGAGCAATGCCTGGTCGATGCCCAAGGCCGTGCGGCGGTCGTAGACGGCCTGCCCCAGGGCGATGGCGGCGCCTGCCTCGAGGTACGCCGGATCGGCTCGGTGTTCCTCAGGGATCGTCCATGAGGTGTGGTAACCCCTGCTCACGGTGACTCCTCGAACGTCCGGTGATAGGTGGTCTGCGCGGCGGCGTGCGACTCTTCGCATTCCTTCTGAGCCCAGAGAGCCCTCTGGACCTGCCGCTCTTCGCGCATCCGGTTCTTGCGGAAGACGGTCAGAAATACGATACGGCGTTCCGGCGCGAGCCAGTAGGTGAGGCGTACGGCACCGTCGCCCAGGTGGAAGCGGAGCTTGCGGACCGGCCCGCTCAAGTGGCGGGAGTACGGTTCGCCGAGCGTTGTCGGTTCTTGTGCCAAGCGGTCGGCGTGGCGCTCAACCGCTCGGTAGTGCTCGCGCGGCAGAGCATCCAGCCACTCTCTTACCTCAGGTTCGATCTCGATGTCGTACGGTCGCTCCACCGTTCGCAGCGTAGGGGGGATACGGGCGATCGCCGCGACTTCGGGCAGCGATCATCCGATCGGATGACACGTCGGCGGTTTCAGCCGTTGGCAGACGCGATCCCTATCCGGCAGGCGGGCAGGACCCACCAGCGGACGGGTTGCTTAGCTTGGAGCCCGTGCCGTCGAGCGCCTATCGGTCGATCGGGAAGCGGTAGACCGTCGAGTGCCGCGCCTGGAAGCCGAGGCGCTCATAGAGTCGGTTTGCTGCTGCAGAGGACGTCCCGATCCCGCCCCGAGCCAAGCCACTCCGGCGGCCTTGATCGCCTTTCTCATGGCGGGCAGCGGCCGGCCGGTCTGGGCGGCCACTGATTGACGACGGCCGTTCACTTCGCCAGGGAGTCGGCCGCAGGGCCGGTTGGGCGGGCACGGAATCGGTTGCGACCCTCATACGTTGAGGGCAGTGTCCGTGGGATTCCGGTGGTGTGCGAGCCGAGTAGTCCGAGCCGAGTAGTTCGAGCGATCGAGCTGATAGATATTGGAGGGCCGTAATGGCTGCGCAGACGCGGAGGGCCGTGCTGGCGGGCGGATGTTTCTGGGGGATGGAGGAGCTGATCCGCCGCCTTCCGGGGGTGACGGCGACCCGGGTCGGATACACCGGGGGCGACGTGCCGAACGCGACGTACCGTAACCACGGCACGCACGCGGAGGCCATCGAGATCCTTTTCGACCCCGAGAAGACCGACTTCCGTGCGCTCCTGGAGTTCTTCTTCCAGATCCACGACCCGAGCACCAAGAACCGCCAGGGCAACGACATCGGCCTCAGCTACCGCTCGGCGATCTACTACGTGGACGACGAGCAGAAGCGGATCGCCGAGGACACGATCGCCGATGTGGATGCCTCCGGACTGTGGCCAGGCAAGGTCGTCACCGAGGTGGAGCCGGTCGGCCCCTTCTGGGAGGCCGAGCCGGAGCACCAGGACTACCTTCAGCGCTACCCGGACGGCTACACCTGCCACTTCCCGCGCCCGGGATGGCGGCTGCCCGCCCGCACGGAGGGCTGACCACGACGCCCCCCGCCCCCCTCAGCGCGGCAGCGGCTCAGCGCGGCAGCGTGGCCGGCGTGCCGCCCCGGCCCTCCCAGCCCGCCACCGCCAGCGCCCGGTAGACGGTGTATTCCGCCGCCGGGTCCATGCCGTACGACCACGGGATCGCGCCCACGTGTCCGTCCACATGGCGGAGCTGCTCCATCGCCTCCGCGTAGCGCTCGGCGCGCACCAGGAACCAGACCAGCAGGTGGCGGACGTGGGGCTGGACCGGGTGGTCGGCCGGGGCCTCGTGGACCGCGAAGAGGGCGCCTTCGATGGCGCGGGTGACGACCGCGCTCTGGTACAGGGTGCGCACCAGGTTGGCCTCCGGGAGGTGCTCGAAGACCGCGAAGAGGGGGAGGGCGGGCAGCAGGCTCTTGGCCGGGGCGGAGCCGGCGGCGGCGCGGCTGAAGGCGTCGGCGAGGTCCTGCGAGCCGTGCCACTTCTCGCACCAGTAGTGGAGCGCGGCGAGGTGGGCGCCCATGTGGTGCGGGGCGCGCTCGGTGACCTTGGTCCAGAGCTCTTCGAAGTCGGCCTGCTGGTATACGAGGCCGCGGGCGATGCCGAGCTCGGTGATGTACGGCACGGGGTCGTCCGGGGCCAGCCGCGCCGCCTCGGCGCTGACCGTACGGGCCTCCTCCAGGATCATCCGGAAGTCGTCGGACGACGGGTCGCGCAGCGCCTGGCGGACCAGGAACTCCGCGTGCACGGCGGCCGCGCCCGGGTCCTCGGGCGCCGCGACCCGCCAGGTGCGCAGCCACATGCCGCCCTGGCCCGGCGCCTGGGCCAGCTCGAAGGCCGCCGCGCCCGCCAGGGTCTGCACCCGCTGCCAGCGCAGTTCGGAGCTCGCGTCGGTGAGGGCCAGCAGGCGGGCGGCGGGCTGCCAGTCCTGAGTGCGCTGGACCTCCTCCAGGGCCTCGATCAGCTCGCGGTCCGGGCCGGGCAGCCGTACGTCCAGCTGGTCGCGCGGTACGAAGCCGTACGCCCCCGGGTCCGTGGCGAGCACCGCGCCGCGGTTGGCCTCATTGCCGCCGCGCATCCGGCGCACGGCGGGCACGATGAGGACACCGCCGATCATGACGATGGCGATGAGGAAGATCAGATACTCCATGTGTGTCCCCTGCTGCCCCTGCTGTGCCCGGTACCCGTAGTGAGAACGTCTGTGCTTCAGCCTATGTGCCCGCCCGGTCGTTGAACCCGCTAGTACCGCGGTGGGCATTACCCTCGGCCCCATGACCGAGCAGCACACCCAGCAGCCCGACCCGCACAACGGCGCGGGGCGCAGCGCGCAGAGCTTCGAAACCCTCGCCATCCACGCGGGGCAGGAGGCGGACCCGCTCACGGGCGCCGTCGTCCCTCCGATCTATCAGGTCTCCACCTATAAGCAGGACGGGGTGGGCGGGCTCCGCGGCGGATACGAGTACAGCCGCTCCGCCAACCCCACCCGCACCGCCCTCGAGGAGAACCTGGCGGCGCTGGAGGGCGGGCGCCGCGGCCTCGCCTTCGCGTCCGGGCTCGCCGCCGAGGACTGCCTGCTGCGCACGCTGCTGGTGCCCGGTGACCACGTCGTCATCCCGAACGACGCGTACGGCGGCACGTTCCGCCTCTTCGCCAAGGTCGCCGAGCGGTGGGGGGTGGAGTGGTCGGTCGCGGACACCTCCGACCCGGCCGCGGTGCGGGCCGAGCTGCGGCCCCGTACGAAGGTGATCTGGGTCGAGACGCCGAGCAATCCGCTGCTCGGCATCACCGACATCGCCGCCGTCGCCGACATCGCCCGTACCGCCGGGGCCCGCCTCGTCGTCGACAACACCTTCGCCAGCCCCTATCTGCAGCAGCCGCTCGCGCTGGGCGCGGATGTCGTCGTGCACTCGACGACCAAGTACATGGGCGGCCACTCGGACGTCGTCGGCGGCGCGCTCGTGGTCTCCGACCCCGCCCTCGGCGACGAACTGGCCTTCCACCAGAACGCCATGGGCGCCGTCGCCGGGCCGTTCGACTCCTGGCTGGTGCTGCGCGGCATCAAGACGCTCGCCGTACGGATGGACCGGCACAGCGCGAACGCCACGCGCGTCGCGGAGCTGCTGATCGCGCACCCCAAGGTGACCGAGGTCTTCTACCCGGGGCTGCCCGGGCACGCGGGGCACGAGGTCGCGGCCAAGCAGATGCGGTCCTTCGGCGGCATGGTCTCCTTCCGCGTCGCGGGCGGCGAGCAGGCGGCGGTCGATGTCTGCGACCGGGCGCGGCTGTTCACGCTCGGCGAGTCGCTGGGCGGCGTCGAGTCGCTGATCGAGCACCCGGGCCGGATGACGCACGCCTCGGTGGCGGGGTCGGCCCTGGAGGTGCCCGCCGATCTGGTCCGGCTCTCGGTGGGCATCGAGGCGGTCGACGATCTGCTCGCGGATCTCAGCCAGGCACTCGCGTAACCATTACTTGCGTGAGTCGGTCCCTGGTTCTCGCGTAATCCGGTCCGCCTTTTGCCGCCGTCACCACCCCTCCAGGGGAGGCGTGGTGTCGGTCGGCGGCGTCGTCCACGGCTGGACGATCACCGCCCAGACCGTGAAGGCGATGATCGCGGCGATCAGCAGGACCCAGCCGACGGCCCGTACGGCGCGGTGGCGGCGCAGCATCCGCCGCCCCCGCCCGGCCGCCCGGTCGGCCAGGTCCGGTGGCACGGCCGGGTACGGGCCGTTCAGCATGTGGCGGACCTGGTCCTCCTTGCGGTCGAAGGAGCTCATGACGTCGCCTTGCGCTCGGGGACGCTCATGACGCCGCCCCCGCCGCCCGGCGGGGCTCCGGGCGTGCGCGTCGAGTCTCCGGCGCGTGGCTGCGCATGAGCGCCACCGAGCGCGTACAGACGGCGCGCACCCGCTCGACCGACAGTCCGAGGGTGGCCGCGGCCTGCTCCTCCGCCACGCCCTCATGCAGCCGTAACACCAGCACCAGGCGTTCCTGCGGGGTGAGCCGTCCCAGGAGGCCGCCGCGCGGCCGGCGGTAGTGCCAGGCGCGGTTGGCGAAGAGGGTGGCCAGTTCCCGGCGGGTGTGGTCGTACGGATCTTCTCCGCGCAGCCGGTCCCAGCGGGCGTAGGTGCGGGCGAGCGCGGCGGTCAGCAGGCGCTCGGCGGCGCTGTTCTCCCCCAGTGGTCCCCCTGGAATGTCCCCCGGTGCTTCCCCCGTGAGCAGTGTGGCCGCATGCAGCAGCCGACCGCCCGCCCCCGCGGCGAACGCCGCGAACTCCCGGGCGCGGCGGCTTTCCCGTGCTGCCCGCCTCTCGTGCACCCGTCCTCCGCCTCCCGTCCTTTTCAGGACACGGGTCCCCCTTCAGGACACGGCAGGCACGGCCACTCGGTCAAGAGGCGTGCCCCCGGAGGTGCTGCGGGGTGGGCTCAGGACTGGCTCAGGATGCGGACGCCGCCTGGGGCACGGTGGCGTGCGCGGCGGCCAGCGCGACGTTGAAACGGGTGAGCAGATCGCAGAAGATGTCCCGCTCCTCCCCGGTCCAGCCGTCGGTCACCTGCGCCATCAGGGCGCGCCGTGAGGACCGCACCTCTTCCAGGCGGGCCTTGCCGCGCGGGGAGAGCTGGAGGACGACCGCGCGGCCGTCCTCGGGGTGGGAGGTGCGCTTGACCATGCCGGAGTCGACGAGCGGGGCGACCTGGCGGGTGACGGTGGACGAGTCGATGCCCATGCCCGCGGCGAGCGCCTTGACTCCCATCGGTCCTTCCTTGTCGAGCCGGTTGAGCAGCAGATATGCGGCGCGGTCCATGGAGTTGCGGGCCTGTCCGACGCCGCCGAGGCGGGTCTGTTCGGCGCGCCGGGCGAAGACCGCGACCTGGTGCTGCAGGAGGTCGAGTACGCCGGTGTCGAGGTGGGTCGTCATGTCCGATTGGGTGGGCATGGACTAAGGCTCACTTCATGCGGTGGTCTGTGGGATGGGGCACAGAGTACGCGGCTGGGGGCCCGCCCGTACGGGGGCTGCAGAAACCTGCCGTCCGGATCCCGGCCGCCGCTGGTGCGCGTGGGGCGAGCTGCGAGACTTGGGACCATGGCCCCACGCACTACCCGCACTTCCGGTACCTCGTCTTCCGGTGTTCCGACGTCCGTGATCACGCTCGACGAGGTGCGTGCGGCGCAGAAAATGCTCTCGGGGGTCTCCCGGGTCACCGCGCTCGAAGGCAGCCGCTATCTGTCCGGTCTTGTGGGTTCGCCGGTGCATCTGAAATGCGAGAACCTGCAGCGTACGGGCTCTTTCAAGCTGCGCGGGGCGTACGTGCGGATCGCCGGGCTCAGCCCCGAGGAGCGGGCCGCGGGCGTGGTGGCGGCCAGCGCCGGGAACCACGCGCAGGGCGTCGCGCTGGCCGCCTCGCTGCTGGGTGTGCGTTCGACCGTCTTCATGCCGCAGGGCGCGCCGCTGCCGAAGATCGCGGCCACCCGGGACTACGGCGCCGATGTGCGGCTGCACGGCCAGATCGTGGACGAGACGATGCACGCCGCGCAGGAGTACGCCCGGCGCACGGGCGCGGTCTTCATCCACCCCTTCGACCACCCGGACATCATCGCCGGGCAGGGCACGCTGGGCCTGGAGGTCCTGGAACAGTGCCCGGAAGTACGCACGGTCGTGGTCGGCGTGGGCGGGGGCGGGCTCGCGGCCGGGGTGGCGGTGGCGGTGAAGGCGCTGCGGCCGGACGTACGGGTGGTGGGGGTGCAGGCGGCGGGCGCCGCGGCGTATCCGCCCTCGCTGGCCGCCGGGCATCCGGTGTCGATCGAGGCGCCCACGACGATGGCCGACGGGATCAAGGTGGGGCGCCCCGGCGATGTGCCGTTCCGGATCATCGACGAGCTCGTGGACGAGGTCCGTACGGTGTCCGAGGACGCGCTGGCTGCGGCGCTGCTGCTGTGTCTGGAGCGGGCGAAGCTGGTGGTCGAACCGGCCGGGGCCTGCTCGGTGGCCGCGCTGCTCGCGGAGCCGGAGTCCTTCGAGGGACCGGTGGTGGCGGTGCTCTCGGGCGGCAATGTGGATCCGCTGCTGATGCAGCGCATCCTGCGGCACGGCATGGCCGCGGCGGGGCGCTATCTCTCGCTGCGGCTGCGGCTCACGGACCGGCCGGGGGCGCTCGCCACCCTGTTGGCGGCACTGACGACGGTCGATGCGAATGTGCTGGACGTGGGCCATGTACGGACCGATCCGCGGCTCGGGCTCACCGAGGCCGAGGTGGAGCTGCACCTGGAGACGAAGGGGCCCGAGCACTGCGACGAGGTGCGGGAGGCGCTGTGCGAGGCGGGTTACCGGGTGTTGCCGTAGGGCTTCATGCGTGCCTGAGTTCCCAGTTCCCTGCGCCTGAGTTCCCAGTTCCCTGGGCCTGAGTTCCCGGCTGCCTTCCCCTGAGTCCCAGGCTCCTTTGCCCTGTGTCCCTTGCCCCCGTGGTTTTCCACAGGCGGTTTTCCACAGGCATGGACAGGCGGGGTAATTCGGGCGAAAGTTGGATCCCTCGATAAGCGCACCGCACGGACATGGGGGACGCATATGCCAGGTGCCATCTATGCCGAAGGTCTGGTGAAGACCTTCGGCGACGTCAGAGCCTTGGACGGGGTCGATCTCGACGTACCGGAAGGGACCGTGCTCGGGCTGCTCGGGCCCAACGGGGCCGGGAAGACCACCGCGGTGCGGGTGCTGACCACGTTGCTGGAGCCGGACAGCGGTAAGGCGCGCGTCGCGGGCGTGGACGTGCTGCGCCACCCCGATCAGGTGCGCCGTTCGATCGGGCTGTCCGGGCAGTTCGCCGCCGTGGACGAGTATCTGACCGGCCGTGAGAACCTGCGCATGGTGGGCCAGCTGTACCAGATGGGCGCGCGGGAGGCGAAGGCGCGCGCGAGCGAGCTGCTGGAGCGGTTCCATCTGGCGGACGCGGCCGACCGTGTCGCCAAGACGTACTCCGGCGGGATGCGCCGCCGGCTGGACCTGGCGGCCGCCCTGGTCGTCAGCCCGCCGGTGATGTTCATGGACGAGCCGACCACCGGCCTCGACCCGCGAAACCGGCAGTCGCTGTGGGAGGTCATCCAGGAGTTGGTGGCGGGCGGCACGACGCTGCTGCTGACGACCCAGTATCTGGAAGAGGCCGATCATCTGGCGCATGACATCTGTGTGATCGACCGCGGCCGGGTCATCGCGCGCGGTACCTCCGACCAGCTCAAGGCGCGTACGGGCGGGGAGCGGGTGGAGGTGGTGGTCCATGAGCCCGCCCATATTGAGGTCGCGGAGGAGGTGCTGCGGGGCTTCGGCAAGGGCGAGATCGCCGTGCAGCGGCACACCCGTAAGGTCACCGTCCCGGTCGTCGGCGGGGCCAAGCTGCTCGCCGAGGTGATCCGGGAGCTGGATGCGCGCGGGGTGGAGATCGACGACATCGGGCTGCGCCGCCCGACTCTCGACGATGTGTTCATCTCGCTCACCGGCCACGGTGCCGAGGGCGGCGACGGTGCCGAGGAGGAGGCCAAGTGATGGCCAGAGTGGAGGAAACAACGCCCGAGTCCACTCCCGGGGCGACCGATACGGCCACCGACACGGCTTCGGGGACGGCTACCGACACGGCTACCGACACGGCCCCCCGGGCGGTTTCCGGGGCGGCCGCGGCGCATGGGGGTCGCGTCGCCGTAACCCCGCGGGTGTGGGGCGGGCCCGTCCAGTCGGTCCGTGACTCGCTCGTCGTGGCCCGTCGGAATCTGATCCGCATGATGCGGATTCCCGAGGTGGTGGTATTCGGCCTGGTTCAGCCCATTATGTTCGTGGTGCTGTTCAGCTATGTCTTCGGTGGCGCGATCATGGTCCCGGGGCAGAGCAGCGCCGACGCGAATGTGTACCGGGAGTTCCTGATGGCGGGGATCTTCGCGCAGACCGTGACCTTCGCGACGGCGGGCGCGGGCGCCGGGATCGCCGACGATATGCACAAGGGGCTGATCGACCGCTTCCGCTCGCTGCCGATGGCCCGCGGCGCGGTGCTCACCGGCCGTACGCTGGCGGATCTGGTGCAGACGGCGCTGACGCTGGTGGTGCTGGCGATCGTCGCGGTCATCGTGGGATGGCGGATCCACGCCGGGGTGCTGAAGGCGCTCGCGGCCTTCGGGCTGCTGCTTCTGCTGGGGTATGCCTTCTCATGGATCGGCGCGCTGATCGGGCTGTCCGTGCGGACCCCGGAGGCGGCCACCTCCGGCGGGCTGATCTGGCTGTTCCCGCTGACGTTCATCTCGAACGCGTTTGTGCCCTCCAGCAAGATGCCCGCGTTCCTGGGGCATATCGCCGACTGGAATCCGTTCAGCGCCACGGTGCAGGCGAGCCGCCAGCTGTTCGGCAACCCCGAGGGGCTGGTCTCCGACGCCTGGCCGATGCAGCACCCGGTGCTCGCCTCGGTCCTCTGGTCGACCCTGATCATCCTGGCCTTCCGGACGCTGGCGGTCCGTAAGTACCGCTCGGCGACCGCCTGAGCGAGGCGGTCGCCGAAATCGGGCCGAGATCGGGGGCCGGGCCGAGATCGGGGGCGATCATCGACCCTGGCGGGGCGCGGCGTCAGCTCTGGTAGGGCTTGGCCTCGAGGATCTTCACCGACGCGGTGCGGCCGTTCGGCAGCTCGTACGAGGCGTCCTCGCCGACCTTCTTGCCGTTCACACCCGAGCCCAGCGGGGACTGCGGCGAGTAGGTCTCGATGTCCGAGCTCGCGTACTCGCGGGAGGCCAGCAGGAACGTCAGGCTGTCGTTCGGGTCGCCGTCGAAGGCGATGGTGACGACCATGCCCGGAGCGACCACGCCGGTGTCCGCGGGGGCCTCGCCGACCTTCGCGTGCTGCAGCAGCTGCGTCAGCTGGCGCACACGGAGCTCCTGCTTGCCCTGCTCCTCCTTGGCGGCGTGGTACCCGCCGTTCTCCCGCAGGTCACCTTCCTCGCGGGCAGCCTCGATCTTCTTCGCGATCTCGACACGTGCGGGACCCGACAGGTACTCCAGCTCGGCCTTGAGCTGGTCGTACGCCTCCTGGGTCAGCCAGGTGACGTTCTCGCTGGTCTGGGTCACAGGTGCTCCTTGTCGGTGCTGGGAATACAAATGAACGCCCTACTCAGAAGGGTGCGCCTTCAAAGCCGGGCGAAACCACGAGCCTAACAATTCCGGCTCGAAACAGGGAGGAGGAATGTGGGCGCAATGCGGATGAAACGCGTCAGTGCAGGTCAGACGGGGCTCAGTGGCCCGACACCGGATCGCAGCCGACCAGCTCGGCGCTGGTCGCCCGACCCGTGGTGCGCACCGTCACGACCTTGACCGCATCGCCCTGGCCCTTGGCGAAGGTGAAGTCCTTGCGCCCCACCTCGCCGTGCTCCTTGTCGAGGGTGCGCACGGTGCACACCCCGGTGGTGCCGGTGTCCTTGGTGATGTCCAGACGCACCTCGACGGCGCTGTCGGAGACCACCTTGAAACCGGTCACCTGGGCGCTGAGGTCCTGCTGGCCGGTGATATACGAATAACCAAACCAGACGATCATGGCGAGGAACCCGGTGCCGAGCACGGCACCCAGGATCTTCAGCTTGCGGTCGGCACGCTGGTCCGCCGACCGGCCGTAACGCCCGTCATGCAGTCCCTCGTGGACCGTGGCCATGATCGTTCCTCCTGGTTGGCGGACCCGGAATTATTCGCCCCCGGTTTGGGTCACTATAGAAGCCGTCTTCCACGACGAATCACCGAGGATCGAGACTTGACTGATCAGCTGCGTTTGATGGCCGTCCATGCCCACCCCGACGACGAGTCGAGCAAGGGCGCGGCCACCATGGCCAAGTACGTGTCCGAGGGGGTGGACGTGCTGGTCGCGACCTGCACAGGCGGTGAGCGCGGGTCCATCCTCAACCCCAAGCTCCAGGGGGACCCCTATATCGAGGAGCACATCCACGAGGTACGCGCCAAGGAGATGGACGAGGCGCGCGAGATCCTCGGGGTCAAGCAGGAATGGCTGGGCTATGTGGACTCCGGGCTGCCCGAGGGCGATCCGCTGCCGCCGCTGCCCGAGGGCTGTTTCGCGCTGCAGGATGTGGACGAGGCGGCGGGGACGCTGGTCAAGCTGATCCGCGAGTTCAAGCCGCATGTCATCACCACGTATGACGAGAACGGCGGTTATCCGCACCCCGACCACATCATGACCCACAAGATCTCGATGGTGGCCTTCGACGCCGCGGGGGACCCGGAGAAGTACCCCGAGGCGGGCGAGCCTTGGCAGCCGCTCAAGCTCTACTACAACCAGGGCTTCAACCGGCCGCGCACCGTCGCGCTGCACGAAGGGCTGCTCGCACGCGGCATGGAGTCGCCGTACGGGGAGTGGCTGGAGCGCTGGAAGCAGTTCGAGCGGGCCGAGCGCACCCTGACCACCTTTGTGCCCTGCGCGGACTTCTTCGAGATCCGCGACAAGGCGCTGATCGCGCACCGCACCCAGATCGACCCCGACGGCGCCTGGTTCCGGGTGCCGATGGACATCCAGAAGGAGATCTGGCCGACCGAGGAATACGAGCTCGCGAAGTCGCTCGTGGACACATCCCTCCCCGAGGACGACCTCTTCGCAGGCATCCGCAACAATTGAGCTCATGATGAGCGCGACCAGCACCCTCGCCATGACGCATCTCGTGCCGCTCGCCAAGGAGCTCGACGAGAACAAGGTGACGCCGGGCGTCCTCGGCTTCATCGTCTTCGCGTTGATCGGCGGGGCGGTGTGGCTGCTGATGAAGTCCATGAACAAGCACATGAAGAAGGTGGACTTCGAGGAGGAGCCGGAGGCCGGGCAGACCGCCCCGGCCACCGCGTCCTCGAAGGCCGCCCCGGGCGCCAAGGGCGAGCGCACGGCCTGACCGACCGCGGCGCCGCCCTGACGGCCCGCGGCCCGACCGTCTCGCTGCCCCGACGGGCCGCGGGCCGATGCCGCCCGTCTGACGGCCCGGTCACCTGAGGGCCCGGTCGTCCGACGGCGGCCTGCCTGACGGCCGCTGTCCCGGCGGCCCGGGTCGCCTGACGGCCCGGTCGTCCGCTCGCCCGATGTCCGCTCGCCAAGCGGCTGCCTGCCAGTTGGCCGCTCGCCCGGGGGCTCGGTCGTCCGACGGCCCGACCGCCCGACGGCTTGGTCGTCCGGCGGCCTGGCTGCCTGCCCGGTGGCCTGGTCGCCCGGCGGCCGCCCGCCTGTCGGCCGCCCGCCCGGCGGTCCGTGGCCCGGGCCGGGGCTCGCTGGGCCGAGTTGTGTCATCGATCACCCCGGTCACCCTGGTCGGCCCTGCCGTCGTCGGTCCGGGCGCCGTCGTTGGCGTGCCCGCCGTCGCCTGTCCGTCCGCTGTCGTCGGTCCGGTCACCGTCGTCGGGCCGGTTGTCCGGGGCGGCCCCGGCCCCGGCGCCTTCGCCGACCCCGCCGCCCCGCGCACCCGCCGCGGTCGGCAGGACCGCCATGACCTCCCGGGAGTGGCGGCTCGGCACCATGCCAAGCTGCCACGCCTGCCATCCCGTCTCCGGCTCCACGCCGCGCTCCAGCACCAGCGTGAACGCCTCCGCGCACCCCTCCAGCCGCGCGTCCCCCGCCCAGTCGGCCGACCGCAGCTCGCCCAGCAGCTCCGCCAGCTCCTCCTGGGCCACCGCCGTGCCGACGACCGAGCCGCCCGCCGAGGCGAACGGCAGCAGGGTGCAGCGCAGGAACCGGGCCCAGCTCTCGCCGCGCCGGTCGCCGTACTCCGCGAACAGCCGCGCCGCCTCCTCCACCAGGTCCAGCGCCTGCTCCGCCCGCCCGTTTCCCGCGTCGATCACCGCGAGCTCCACACAGGACCACGCCTCGCCATGCGCCACTCCCACCCGGCGGAAGTCCTGCCGCGCGTCCTGCAGCAGCTGCCGCGGGAATCCGCTGTTGCGCAGGGAGCCCGTCTGCGCCGCCCGCAGATCCCGGGTGACCCGCGCGGAGTGGTGGCGGGCGCACGCCAACCCGTACACATCCCGCATCCGGCTGAACATCGTGCGGGCCCGCTCCAGGTCGCGCACCGCCGAGTCATGGTTGCCGCGCTCCTCCAGCGCCTGGCCCAGGTAGTAGAGCGTCCACGCCTCGCCGCGCGCGTCCTCGTTCTCCCGGTGGCGGGACAGGGCCTGGCGCAACTGGTCGACGGCGGCCGACGCCTCCCCGGCCACCAGCCGGGCGCGGGCCAGCTGGGTCAGCGCCCATGCCTCGCCGCGCTGGTCGTGGGTGCGGCCGTAGGCATCCAGCGCCTCGCGCAGCTCCCGCTCCGCGCGCGGCACCTCGCCCATGCGCAGGCACGCCTGGCCGAGCTGGAAGTGGGCCCACGCCTGGCCGTGCACGCTCTCGCTCTCCCGGTGCAGCTCCAGGGCCGCGTCCAGCAGCTCCAGCGCCCTGCCGAGCCGGCCCCGGTCGCGCTCCACTGCGGCCAGCGCGTGCATCGTCCACGCCCGGTCCGCGCGCAGCTCGTCGGCCGCCTGAAGCTCCATGGCCTCGGTCAGCTTCGCCGCGGCCTCGGTGAGATTGCCCTGGTGGTGCAGGGTGATGCCCAGGCTGCACAGCGCGCGGGCCGCGCCCGCCTCGTGCTGCGCCTCGAAGTACAGGTCGACCACCGAGGACAGGGTGGTGCGGGCCTGGTCGAGCTCGCCCAGCTGTCGGGCCGCGATGCCGGTGCGCCACTGCACCGAGCGCATCAACAGCCCCTGGTCGACGGCCTGGGTCAGCTCGCTGATCTCGCCGAGCCGGTACAGATCGCCGCGCAGCAGGCAGTAGTCGCACAGCGCGCCCAGCAGATGCAGCACCGCGGACTGGTCCACGCCCTCGGCGTGGCGCAGGGCGGCCGTGATGAAGCTCGACTCGTCGTCCAGCCAGCGCAGCGCCGCGTCCAGGGAGGTGAAGCCATGGCCGCCCGCCGCGCCCCTGGTGAACATGTCGGCGCGGGTGGAGGTCTTGCCGTCGACCATCCGGATCACCGAGTCCGCCAGCTCGGCATAGCTGCGGATCAGCCGCTCCTGGGCGGCGGTGCGGCGGGCCGGCTCCTCCTCGTCCATCAGCCGGCCGTGGGCGAAGGCGCGCACCAGGTCGTGCAGGCGGTAGCGGCTGCCGCGGACGTGCTGGAGCAGCCCGGCGCGGGCCAGCGCGTCCAGGTGGCGGACCGCCTCCTGGCCGTCCGTCTCCAGCAGCGCGGCCGCCGCGGCGGCGCCCAGGCTGGCCCGCCCGGCCAGCGCGAGACGGCGCAGCAGCCGCCGGGCGCCCTCGGTCTGGTCGGTGTAGCGCAGCCACAGCGCCCGCTCGACCGGGCCCACCGGGCCGTACGCCTCCAGGGCGGAGACCAGCAGGCCGGGGGTGCGGGTGGGGAGCGAGGAGCCCGCGATGCGCAGCGCCAGCGGCAGTCGGCCGCACAGCTCGGCGATCCGCTCCACGGACTGCCCGTCGTACGGGCCCGCGCCCGTCGGCTCCTCGGCGGAGGCGCGCAGCAGCTCCTCGGCGCCCGGCTCGTCCAGCGGGCCGACCTCCAGCCGGTGGACCCACGCGGCCAGGTCGGGCGGCAGCGCGAGCGGGGCGCGCGAGGTGACCAGGACCAGGCTGTCGGACCGCTCGGGGACCAGCGTGCGCACCTGCTCGGCGTCGCTGGCGTCGTCCAGCACGATCGTCACGGGCAGGCCGGTCAGATGCTGGTGGTAGAGCTCGGTGAGCCGCTTGACGTGCTGCCCCTGGGCCGAGCGCTCCCGGAAGAGCAGCTGGTCGCGGGGCGCGCCGAGCCGGTTGAGCAGGTGCAGCAGCGCGTCCCGGGTGGGCAGCGGGGCCTGGCCGGGGCTGTCGCCGCGCAGATCCACCAGGCAGGCGCCGCGGAACTGGTCGCGCAGATGGTGGGCCGCCCGCACCGCCAGCATCGTCCGGCCCGACCCGGGCGGGCCCTCCAGCAGCACCACGGTCGGTCTGGTCTCCGTGCTCGCCCGCGCCTGCTGGACCCACTGGGCGATCTGGGTGATCTGGGCCCGGCGCCCGGCGAACGGGCCGTCCGCCTCCGGCAGTTGGCCGAAGGACTGCTCAAGCACCCTGCGCCTGCGGGCCGCCTGGCTGCGGTCCGCGCCGCGCAGCCGGACCGCCACCGCGGGCTTCGACCTGTCCATCGCCTCCGTCATGACCCTGGGCGCGGTCGGCTTCGGCCAGGCGTACTCGGCCGGCTGGGGGCTCGCGGCCTCCTGCGCCGTC
>NZ_JBSFMM010000025.1:0-66885 GCF_053599555.1 Streptomyces sp. NPDC000941 | reverse complement strand
CGGCGGCCGGGGGTTCGGCGCCGAGGCCGGGATCGCCGTCCCGCGCCCCGGGCCGGCGTGCCGCGCCCCTGGCGGCATTGTGGTCCGCGTCCCACACAGGCTCGCCCTCCGGTGTGCCGTGCTCCGGCTGCGCCGGGTGCTCACTTACCGCGTCACTGGCCGAATCGCCGGCCGCCGGGCCCCGGCGGTCCGAGTCCGCCCCGGCCCGCCGCCCCGCCGCACCGCCACCGCGCCCGGCGGCGGTGCCGCCCCCGCGCCGTCCGCCCGCCGCGCCCGAGCCACGCTGCGCGGCCCCCTGGCCGCGGCTCCGCCGCCGGCCCGTGGCGGGCTGCTCCTCGGGCGTGGCCTCGCCGCGTGGGCGGGCAGCGCCCGGCTCGGCGGCCCCGGGGCCCGGGTCGGCGGCCGGGCCCTGGCCGGAGGCCGGGGCGCTCGCCGGTCCGGCCGCGGGGAAGTCAGGGCGTGGCCGCCCGCCGTCCGGCTCCTGGCCGGGGGCGGCGGCCCGTCGCACGGCGGTCCGCGGGTCCGGGACCGCGCCGTGCGCGTCCTCGGGCGCGCCCGAGGCGGCGGCTGGGCTGGTGGCCTGCCGCTCATTGTGGGAGGTGGGGTGCTCCGTCACGCGTGGGTTTCCATCCGTCCGGGGCCATGCGCCCTGTTCCTCCGGGCGCACCGAGTGTCAGACACGTCGTCGGCAGTGCAGATAGAGCTGGATCTCGGGTGGTACGTCGATGCTGGCCGGGGCGTACGAGTGCGAGTCCTCCCCGGTGATCTCGAAGCCCGCGTCCTGCACGACCCGCCGCAGTTCTTCCCGCAGGTAACCGGATACCCGCACCGAGTTGCCCAGGAACGGGATCGCGAAGTCGTCCACGTCCGCCTCGACCATGGCCAGGGCCAGCAGGCCCCCGGGTCTCAGCAGCCCGCGCAGCGCCCGCAGCGCGTACGGGATCTCCGGGCGGGGCAGCATCAGCAGCGCGAAGAAGGCGACGACGGCGTCGAATTCGCCCAGTTCGCGCGATCCGCCCAGCCCGTAGCGGCCGCCGGAGCGCAGGTCGACGATGTCCACCTGCTGGAAGGTGGCGGTCGGGACGTTGCTCCGGGCCAGTTCGAGCATGCCCGGGGAGATGTCGATGCCGACCACCTCGTGTCCGGCGTCGACGAGCTGACGGGCCGTGGGCAGGCCCGTACCGCAGCCGACGTCGAGCACCCGGGAGCCGGGCGCGAGGGCGGCGGCCAGCCATCGGCCGGCCGCGAGCTGGCCGTCCTTGTGCGGGAACGCCTCGTCGTAGCGGTCGCCGATCGCGTCGAAGGCCTCCGCCTGCCCGCTGCGGTCCAGCGCCAGCCGGTCGAAGTCCTCGAACCCCTCGTAGTCGTCGGCGTACTCGTCGCAGTCGCCATTCGCGCGTTCAGTGCCGCCTGCGCCGCCCGTGCCTTGTGGGCCTTGTGGGCCTTCTGGGCTTTCCGTCACCGTCACCGGCCCCCCGTCTCCCGCCGCGCCGTGGACGTGCCGGCCTCCCTCACCGCTCACGCCTCCGCCCCCTCCTGTGACCGCGTCAGATGTCACGCCTCATTCGTGAGTTGCGCCGCTGTCTGGTTTCCACGAGTTTTCACGAGTGCAGTCTTCCGGACGACGATCCTACGTTTGAAACACAGGGGCACAGCAAGAGGTTCAGGACCTCGAGTGCGCCGACGTGCGATACCGGCCGGTACGGTGCCAGTCGGCCGGCAGCGCGGGGACGGTCCACGCCGGGTCAGGACGCCAGTCCTCCCAGCCCTCCCGGAACGGCGCTCCCCAGGATTCGATGAGACCGACGGCGGCCCGGCCCGCGGCCCGTACGCGCTCGGCCTGCTGGGGGGACATCAGGCCGACGCGCTGGGCCTGCGCGAACTCGTCCTCGTCCTTCCATTCCCAGCTGCGGTCCGGGTAGACCGCGATGTCCAGGAAGTGGTCCTCCGAGTCGATACCGCCGCTCCAGCGCAGCCGCGGCTCCTCCAGGTTCACGTACCAGTTCTTGAACCGCCAGTCGTGCTCCCAGAACAGCCACACCGACCACGGCTCACCGGGCCGGGCGAGCTTGAGGACGCCGGTGCCCAGCCAGGTGGACAGCGCGGTGGTGCGCGGCTTGGTGTAGCGGGTGGACAGCGGCTCGCGGTGGACCGAGGTGCCGTCGGTGAGCTGCGGTTTGACGCAGGCGGTGCCGGCTGCCAGCCAGACCGCCAGCAGCTCGGCGGTGTCCTGGACGACGGTCACGGGGCGACAGATGTGAATGTTCTCGGCGGCGTTGGCGCGGTAGCGCCACAGGATGTGGTCCCCCGGCGCCCATCGAGCGGTGTCCGCCGTCTCCGTCGTCTCCACGATGTCCGCTGTCATGAGCAGATCTTAGGTGGGCCGACCGCACCACGCCGTGACCGGTACCGCAACACCGCGTTACGGGTGGGTCATCCGCAACACGTCCAGCGCCTCGTCCAGCTGCTCCAGGGTCAGCAGCCCGCGCTCCACATACCCCGACTCCAGAACCACCTCGCGGATGGTCTTCCGCTCGGCCAGCGACTTCTTGGCCACCTTCGCGGCCTCCTCGTAGCCGATGTAGCGGTTGAGCGGGGTGACGACGGAGGGGGAGGACTCCGCGTACTCGCGGGCGCGCGCCACGTTGGCGGTGATCCCGTCGACCGTACGGTCCGCCAGCAGCCGGGAGGCGGCGGCGAGCAGCCGGACGGACTCCAGCAGGTTCTTGGCGATGACCGGGAGCATCACATTGAGCTCGAAGTTCCCGGCCGCCCCGGCCCAGGCCACGGTGGCGTCATTGCCGGTGACCTGGGCGGCGACCATCAGCACCGCCTCGGGGATCACCGGGTTGACCTTCCCCGGCATGATCGAGGAGCCCGGCTGGAGATCGGGCAGGGCGATCTCGGCGAGCCCGGTGCGCGGCCCGGACGACATCCAGCGCAGATCGTTGGCGATCTTGGTGAGGGAGACCGCGAGGGTGCGCAGCTGACCGGAGGTCTCCACCAGGCCGTCCCGCGCGCCCTGCGCCTCGAAGTGGTTGCGGGCCTCGGTGAGCGGCAGCCCGGTGGCGCGCGCCAGCTCGGCGATGACGGCGGCGGAGAAGCCCGGCGGGGTGTTGATCCCGGTGCCCACGGCGGTGCCGCCCAGCGGCAGTTCCGCCAGCCGCGGCAGCGCGGCGCGCAGCCGCTCCACGCCGTAGCGGACCTGGGCGGCGTAGCCGCCGAACTCCTGGCCCAGCGTCACCGGCGTCGCGTCCATCAGATGCGTACGGCCCGCCTTGACGACATCCGCGAACTGAGCCGCCTTGCGCTCCAGCGCCGCCGCGAGGTGGTCGAGCGCCGGGATCAGATCGGCGGTGACGGCCGCGGTGGCCGCGATGTGGATGGAGGAGGGGAAGACGTCATTGGACGACTGGCTGGCGTTGACGTGGTCGTTGGGGTGGACGTCACGGCCCAGGCGCTCGCTCGCGAGGGTGGCCAGCACCTCGTTCATGTTCATGTTGGAGGAGGTGCCCGAGCCGGTCTGGAAGACGTCGACGGGGAAGTGCTCGTCCCAGCGGCCCCCGGCGACCTGCGCCGCCGCGTCCGCGATCGCCTCCGCGACGTCGGCGTCGACCACGCCGAGCGACGCGTTGACCGTGGCGGCCGCCGCCTTGATCCGCGCCAGCGCCTCGATATGCGCGCGCTCCAGACGCTGCCCGCTGACGGGGAAGTTCTCCACCGCCCGCTGGGTCTGGGCGCGCCACTTGGCATGCTCCGGGACCCGCACCTCACCCATGGAATCGTGCTCGATGCGGTACTTCTCGCCGGACTTCTCGTCGGACATGACGGGCCCACCTCCACTCAGCACAGCGCCCGCCGAGCCCGGCCTGTTCCCGCTCCGGGGCAGGTGATCGGGTGAGCCAGGTCACCGTACGGCCTTGGGCTCCGGCGTACGGGGGGTGTCGACCTCGCCGGTGCGGCGCAGCTTCTGCCACGGCAGCAGGGCGCCGGTCGCCGCGGTGACACACGAGTGCAGCAGCACCAGATACATCAGCTGCCGGTAGGCGATCTGCTGCAGCGGCAGCGCCAGCAGCGGGCCGTACCGCTCGCCGTCTAGCCGGAAGGCGTACGCCGCGCCGAACAGCTGCGCCAGCATCAGCGCCGACCACGCCAGCAGCGCCTTCACCGGGTCGATGAAGACCGCCCCGTACAGCGTGAACAGGTCGATCAGCGGTGCGCACAGCGGCGCGACCACCTGGAAGAGGACCACCAGCGGCATCCCGACCCGGCCGAAGCGCCCCGAGGGGCCGTGGTCGACCAGCGAGCGGCGGTGCTTCCACAGCGCCTGCATGGTGCCGTAGCTCCAGCGGTAGCGCTGCCGCCACAGCTGGCCCACCGTGCCGGGCGCCTCGGTCCAGGCGCAGGCGCTGTCCTGGTAGACGACGCGCCAGCCGGCCCGGTGCAGGGCGATCGTGATGTCGGTGTCCTCGGCCAGGGTGTCGGCGCTCATACCGCCCACGTCCAGCAGGGCGCGGCGGCGGAAGGCGCCGATCGCGCCGGGGATGGTGGGCATGCAGCGCAGCAGGTCGTACATCCGCCGGTCGAGGTTGAAGCCCATCACGTACTCGATGTGCTGCCAGGCGCCGATCAGACCGGCGCGGTTGCCGACCTTCGCGTTGCCCGCGACCGCCCCGACGCCCGGGTCGGCGAAGGGGCGGACCAGCTCGCATACGGTGCCGGGCTCGAAGACGGTGTCGCCGTCCATCATCACGATCAGATCGAAGCGGGCCTCGTCGATACCGCGGTTGAGGGCCGCGGCCTTGCCCGAGTTCTCCTGGCGCAGCACCCGTACGTTCGGCAGGCCGAGGGCCTGGACGATATCGGCGGTGCCGTCGGTCGAACCGTCGTCCACGACCAGGATCTCGATCGGATGGGTACTGGCGGCCAGCGAGTTCACCGTATTGGCGATGCACTCCTTCTCGTTGTACGCGGGCACGATCACGCTCACCGGCTCGTCCACCGCCCGGCCCCAGGTGAAGCGCCGCAGGTCGCGGGCGCGCCGGTGCCACCAGGCCAGCACCACCATCATCAGCAGCCGGGCGAGCACCGCCAGGCCCACCACGGCCAGCAGCCAGGCCAGCCCCGGCATGGCGAACTGGGTGACCGCCGCCGCCCAGATCAGGGCCCGGCCCTGCCAGACGCGCGCCCCGTCGGCCGGGTGGACGGCGGCCTCGGCGCCGAGCGCCCCGGTGACCGTGGTGAAGGTGTAGCCCTTCGCCTTCATCCGCTCGATGTACCTCCCCAGCGCCCGCACGGTCCGCGAGCGGTCGCCGCCCGCGTCGTGGAAGAGCACGGCGGCGCCCTTCCCGGCCTTCGGGGTGGCGTTGCGGACGATCCGCTCGACGGCCGGGCGCTGCCAGTCCCGGCTGTCGACGTCGATGAACGCGCTGATGTAGCCCCGGTCGCCCAGATACCGCTGGACCGGCCAGGTCCGGTCGTCGAGCGCGCCGAGGGTGGAGGCGTACGGGGCACGGAAGAGCGAGCTGCTGATACCGGCCGCACCGGCCAGAGCCAGCTGGGACTGGGCCAGCTCGCGGTCCACCCGGTCGCGGTCCTGGTAGGCGAGGTCGGCGTGGGTGAAGGTGTGCACGCCGATCTCATGGCCGTCGGCCCGGAGCCGGCGCACCAGGGAAGGGTTGCGGACCACCATCTGGCCGAGCACGAAGAAGGTGCCCGGCACGTCGTGGTCGCGCAGCACCTTCAGGACCTTGGGCGTCCAGCGGGGGTCCGGGCCGTCGTCGAAGGTCAGCGCGATGGTCCGGGCCGGGATGCGGTGGCCGGTGGGCCTGCCGCGGTCGTCGAAGGTGAGCACCGGGCCGCCGGTGCGGACCCGGTGGGGGACGTCGTGGGCGTGGTACGAGCGGTGCACCCGGGCGTCGTTGCCGACCTCGGCGTGCAGATAGCCGTCCAGCAGCATCCCGCAGACCACCGCGACCAGCGTGGCCACGCCGAGCACGATGCGCAGCCGGGGGACGGCGTGCCGCCCGGCGGCGGCCATCCGGGACACCGTGTGCCGGGAGACCCGGCGCGGGCGCGGCAGCCTTGGCTGCCTGCCGCCGCTCATCGCGCCCCGGCCTCCGTCCGGCGGTCGGCGTGCCGGTCGGCTACGGCGCCGGGGGCCAGAGTGTCGGGGGCGACGGCGGTGCCGCCCGAGAAGCCCGTTCCCAGGAGGGCCGTGTATCCGATGACCGCCGCCCCCGCGACCACGCCCGCGTGCCGCAACAGGCGGGCGCGGCGCCCGGAGAGGTCCACGAACACGGGCCCCGCGTCTGACTGAGGGTCCATAAACCAGAGGCTAATGCAGCAAATAGGATTTTCCGCATATAGGTAAACAGTGCGGTGTGTCATAGCTCGTGACGGTTCATTCGATGTGCGAGCTTTGAAGAGCGGCCGAAGCGCCGCCGCCGCCGAACAGAGCATCCGGTTGGGGCGCGCCCGGCAGCCTGTACCGGAAGGAGAGCACATCGCGTGAGGGCCATCTCCACCCCGCGCCTGGGCGGCCGCACCATGCTCGCCGCGGCCGTCTGCGCCGCCGTCGCCGTCTGGGCCGGCGGCGAGCGCCCGCCCCCGCGGCTCGCGTCCCCGACCGCGCCCCCGCCCACCCACTCACCCGCGCCCCCACCCGCGCCGCCGGTGGCCCGCCCTGACGTCCCGTTGGCGCCGTACGTCAGCGCCTGGGCGGCCGGGTACGACATGGCCGAGGCCGCCGCGCGCGGCGTCAAGGAGTTCACGCTGGGGTTCGTCATCGCGGGCGGCGGCTGCGTCCCCGTCTGGGACGGCGGGATCCCGCTGGCCGACCGGGCGCTGACGGCCCGGATCGCCGCCGTGCGCCGGGCCGGAAGCGACGTACGGGTCTCCTTCGGCGGCGCTGCCGGGCGGGAACTGGCCACGGTCTGCGCCGACGTACCCGAACTCGCCACCGCCTACGCCGCGGTGATCGACCGTTACGGCTTCACCAAGGCCGACTTCGACATCGAGGGCGCCACCCTCGCCGACCCCGTCTCCGCCACCCGCCGGGCGCAGGCCATCGCGCTGCTCCAGCGCGCCCGCCCCGGCCTGGAGGTCTCCTTCACCCTGCCCGCCATGCCCTACGGCCTGACCGACGACAGCAGCGCCCTGCTCGCCAACGCCCGGGCCCAGGGCGTCGATGTCTCGGGCGTGAACATCATGGCCATGAACTACGGCGGCGAGCACACCGGCGATATGGGCCGGTACGCCGTCCAGGCCGCCATCAACGCCCACGGCCGGATCCGCGGCGTCCTCGGCCTCTCCGAGGCCGCGGCCTGGAAGACCCTCACCGTGACTCCGATGATCGGGGTCAACGACGTCTCCGGAGAGGTCTTCACGCTCGAGGACGCCGCCGGGCTCGCCCGGTTCGCCGCGGCCAAGGGGATCGGCCGGCTGTCCATGTGGTCCGCGGAGCGCGACCGCCCGTGCCCCGCGGGCGAGGGCGCCCCCGGTCCTGACCCCGCCTGCAGCGGCGTGATCCAGCGCCCGGGGGCGTTCGAGGCGGTGCTGGCCGGCTGAGCGGGCCCGGCAGGCCCCGCAGGGGGATTCCTCTGCGGTGTGGTCACCCGCCCCGGCCCTCCGGGGCCAAAGCGCCGGCAGGAGGGGGGAAGGGGGGCGGCCGACCCTGTGTCCTGGTTCCTCGGCCCAATGGGTGGTTGAGCTCAGGACTGGCTCCGCTGCGCTCCGCCGCGACTGCTGCCGCGCGGTGGCGAGCCGGCCAGTTCAGCGGTGCGCTGCGTCGGGGCGCGTGAGCGTGACGTACGGGCCGGCGATCGCTGGGCGGCATGGTCCGGACGCCGCGTGCGGGCGTCGTCTCGCGCCTTCGGCGCACAGCGGCCGGCAGCGGGAACGGGGAGGGGCGCCGAGGCATCGTCGCCGTCCTGCCCCATGGGCTCTCACCGGTCGGCGGGCGGTGGGACGGTGGGGCGGTGGGTGGTCGTCCGGAGTGGTGGGGGCTGGTCCGGTCGGGGGCTCTCCACCCGCCTGCTCTTAAAAAGATGCTTGCTCTGTATCAAGTACCGCATCAAGTGGTTTTCTGAGAGCAGGTGGGTGGAGAGGGGGTCCTGGCTGCCGGTGCTCGCTCATCTGTCGCGCTCCCGCGCCCCGGTCCAGCGCACCGCTGGACTGACCGCTTGGCCACTGCGCGGCAGCAGCTGCGGCGGAGCGCAGCGGAGCCTGTTCTGGGCTCAGCCGTCCGCCGGGCCGAGGAATGGGGGCACCGGGCCGGCCGCCCCCTTCCCTCCTTCTGCTGGCGTTTTGGACCCGGAGGGTCCGAGACGAAAGCCGCGCCCGCGTGAGCCGAATGCCGCGAGACGGCGCACCGGCGCAGGCGAAGCGGTCAGCTCCCCGGGCGGACCGGGATGCTGGTGACGAACGGCTGGGACGGGCCCGGGTCGGTGAAGAAGTCGTTCCCCTTGTCGTCGACCACGACGAACGCCGGGAAGTCCTCGACCTCGATCTTCCAGACAGCCTCCATGCCGAGCTCCGCGTACTCCAGGACCTCCACCTTCTTGATGCAGTCCTGGGCCAGCCGCGCCGCCGGGCCGCCGATCGAGCCGAGGTAGAAGCCGCCGTGCGCGTCGCAGGCGTCGGTGACCTGCCGGGAGCGGTTTCCCTTGGCCAGCATGACGTACGAGCCGCCGGCCGCCTGGAACTGCTCCACGTACGCATCCATCCGGCCCGCCGTCGTCGGCCCGAAGGACCCGGAGGCGTAGCCCTCGGGGGTCTTGGCCGGGCCCGCGTAGTAGACGGCGTGGTCGCGCAGGTACTGCGGCATCTCCTCGCCCGCGTCCAGCCGCTCCTTGATCTTCGCGTGCGCGATGTCGCGGGCGACGACCAGCGGGCCGGTGAGCGAAAGCCGGGTCTTGACCGGGTACTTGGTCAGCTCCGCCCGGATCTCGTCCATCGGCCGGTTGAGGTCGATGCGGACCACGTCGTCGTCCGACAGGTGCTCATCGGTGGTCTCCGGCAGGTACCTGGCCGGATCGGTCTCCAACTGCTCCAGGAAGACGCCCTCGGGCGTGATCTTCGCCAGCGCCTGGCGGTCGGCGGAGCAGGAGACCGCGATGGCCACCGGGCAGGACGCGCCGTGCCGCGGCAGCCGGACCACCCGTACGTCATGGCAGAAGTACTTGCCGCCGAACTGCGCGCCGATCCCGATCCGCTGCGTCAGCTCGAAGACCTTCTCCTCCAGCTCCTTGTCGCGGAAGCCGTGACCGGTGGGGGAGCCCTCGGTGGGCAGCTCGTCCAGGTAGTGCGCCGAGGCGTACTTCGCGGTCTTGAGCGCGTACTCCGCGCTGGTGCCGCCGACCACGATCGCCAGGTGGTACGGCGGGCAGGCCGCGGTGCCCAGCGAGCGGATCTTCTCCTCCAGGAACTTCATCATCGAGCCCTCGTTGAGGACCGCCTTCGTCTCCTGGTAGAGGAAGGACTTGTTGGCCGAGCCGCCGCCCTTGGCCATGAAGAGGAACTTGTACGCGCCGCCGTCGGTCGCGTACAGCTCGATCTGGGCCGGCAGGTTGGAGCCGGTGTTCTTCTCCTCCCACATGGTCAGCGGGGCCATCTGGGAGTAGCGCAGATTGAGCTTGGTGTACGCGTCGTACACGCCGCGCGACAGGGCCTCCTCGTCGCCGCCCTCGGTCAGCACGTTCTGCCCGCGCTTGCCCATCACGATGGCCGTGCCGGTGTCCTGGCACATCGGGAGCACGCCCGCGGCCGCGATGTTGGCGTTCTTCAGCAGGTCCAGCGCGACGAAGCGGTCGTTGGGGCTGGCCTCGGGGTCGTCCAGGATGCGGCGCAGCTGGGCGAGGTGCGCCGGGCGCAGATAGTGGGAGATGTCGTGCATCGCCTCGGCCGCGAGCTTGCGCAGCGCCTCCGGCTCGACCTTGAGGAACGTACGCCCGCCGGCCTCGAAGGTGCTCACGCCCTCGGAGGTCACCAGGCGGTACGGCGTGGTGTCCTCGCCCAGGGGCAGCAGGTCCGAATAGGCAAACTCTGGCATCGCGGCCATTCCTCACTCGACGGGGCTACGGCTGACTTCTTCGACAGCGCACACCAGCGTAGAACGGGGCGGGACCGCGGGATCTGTGAGGTCGGGCATACGAAGCCTTCGGCCGGCCGCGCCGGACTCCGTCCGTCGAGCCGGTCCGCCCCCTAGTCGCGATACAGCCCCTTTGGGATGGCCGTCCTCGCGCTGCTCGGCCCTGGGGGCCTCCCAGGCTTCGGCAGGCCGCGTCGGACTCCGTCCGTCGAGCCGGTCCGCCCCCTAGTCGCGATGTAGCCCCTTTGGGATGGCCGTCCTCGCACTGCTCGGCCCTGGGGGCCTCCCAGGCTTCGGTCGGCCGCGCCGGACTCCGTCCGTCGAGTCGGTCCACCCCCTAGTCGCGATACATCGCGACTGGGTACTCTGGCCGGGTGACTGAGCAGCAGCCGGTGCCTTTGACGAAAACCGCCGCGCCCACGAAAACCGCGCCCGCGCCCGTGTCCGCCGGGGAGCTGCGCGCCTCGGACGCGGATCGCGACCGGATCGCGGACATCCTGCGCGAGGCCCTGGCCGAGGGCAGGCTCGACCCCGAGGAGCACGCCGAGCGGATCGACGCGGTCTACCGTGCCAAGACCGTGGGTGAGCTGGACCCCTTGGTCCGCGATCTGCCCGCGGCCGCGGCGGCCGGCCGCGCCGCCGCCCCGGCGCCGGGCGATTCGGGGCCCTGGGGGCCCCGCGCCCTGCCCGCCTCCGACAACCTGATGGCGGTCTTCGGTGGCGCGGCGCGCAAGGGCCGCTGGCGGGTCAGGCGCACCACCAATGCCTTCGCGTTGTTCGGCGGCGTCGAAATCGACCTGACCGAGGCGCTGTTCGAGCATCGGGAGATCGTCATCAACATCTGCGCCATCTTCGGCGGAGTCGAGATCAAGGTCCCGGAAAACGTCACGGTCAGCGGCGACGGCGGGGGCGTTTTCGGTGGATTCGACATCAAGACGTTCGAGTCGCCGGATCCGGACGCCCCGGCGATCGTGGTGCGGGGATTCACCCTCTTTGGCGGTGCCGAGGTCAAGCGCAAGCGCGGAAAACGCCTGAAGAACCTACGTTCATATTGAATTCCCGGGCGGGGCAACGGTGTGCATAAGCACGCGCACAGCGGGTAAGGCTTGGTGCATCGTCTCTCGTACGGCTGATGGGGGTGCTAACGGGCCGTACGGGCCAGGCGGGCAAGGGTGACCACCGGAGCCGTCGTCAGGAGTAGACCGTGCTGCAACCGCATCAGCCCCTGCTGGACGCCGCCGTGCCCCCGCAGCGCATCCCCGCTCGGGATCAGGCAGGCCCCTGGCACTCGGAGGCGGTGTGCCGCCGGGACGAGGCCGGGCTGTTCTTCGCTCCCTCGAAGGAGCCCACGGCTGCGCGGCTGTCGCGGGAGGAGGCCGCCAAACGCGTCTGCGCGCGCTGCCCGGTCATGGTCGAGTGCCGCGAGCACGCCCTGCTGCAGCCCGAGCCGTACGGGGTGTGGGGCGGGCTGACCGCGGCCGAGCGCCGCGTCGTACTGGCCCGCCGCCGGCGCCGCGAGGCGGAGCTGCAGCGAGCCGTACGGGTGGCGGCGGCCGGCTGACTCCTGGCTGACCTCCGGCGGGGAACCTCCCGGCGGCAGCTGGGGGAGAACCGAGCAAAAACAGGCGGCCGGGCCCCGCCGGGGAGGAGGGGCCCGCCCGTAACCGCAGCGCGTACTGGCGGCTAGCGCGCGCGGTCGAAGTCGACCGAGGCGTAGGCGCGCAGCTTGGACAGCCGGTGGACCGAGTCGATCTGCCGGATGGTCCCCGACTTGGAGCGCATCACCAGCGACTGGGTGGTCGCGGTCTCCGCGCGGTACCGCACCCCGCGCAGCAGATCGCCGTCGGTGATGCCGGTGGCCACGAAGAACACGTTGTCGCCGCTGACCAGGTCGTCCGTCTCCAGCACCTGGTCGAGGTCATGGCCCGCGTCGATCGCGCGCTGCCGCTCCTCGTCGTCCTTGGGCCACAGCTGGGCCTGGATGGTCCCGCCCAGACACTTGATCGCGCAGGCTGCGATGATGCCCTCCGGCGTACCGCCGATGCCCAGCAGCAGGTCCGCGCCGGCGCCCTCGCGCGCGGCCATGATCGCGCCGGCCACGTCGCCGTCGGAGATGAACTTGATCCGGGCGCCCGCCTCCCGGATCTCCTTGACGATGTTCTCGTGCCGGGGCCGGTCGAGCACGACCACCGTGACGTCCTCGGGGCTGGACTTCTTCGCCTTCGCGATCCGGCGGATGTTGACGCCGGGCGGTGCGGTGATGTCGACGTACTCGGCGGCCTCCGGGCCGGTGGCCAGCTTGTTCATATAGAAGACCGCGGACGGGTCGAACATGGTGCCGCGATCGGCGACGGCCAGGACGGATACCGCGTTCGCCATGCCCTTGGCGGTGAGCGTGGTGCCGTCCACCGGGTCCACGGCCACGTCGCACTCCGGGCCGGTCCCGTCGCCCACGCGCTCTCCGTTGAAGAGCATGGGCGCTTCGTCCTTCTCGCCTTCGCCGATCACCACGACACCGTTCATGGACACGGTGTGGACGAGGGAGCGCATGGCCTTCACGGCGGCGCCGTCGGCGCCGTTCTTGTCGCCACGCCCCACCCAGCGACCGGAGGCCATGGCACCGGCCTCGGTGACCCGGACGAGTTCCAGGGCGAGGTTGCGGTCGGGGGCCTCGGGGCTGACTTCCAGCTGGGACGGCAGATGATGCTCGGTCATCGGATCGCACCTTTCTGTACGGCGACGGCCGGATGTGAGGGTGATTCGTGCATTGTGCGGGGGCTGGGGACAGCCCCCCGAAAAGCACAGTATCCGCTGATTAGGAATGTGAGCAGAGGGCCCCACGCATGAGCGCGACAGTCATGAGGGACGATAGGGGGCGTGGCAGGTATGCGAGGCAAAGAGACGGTGCGGGACATGGTGCTGTCGGTGGCGGCAATAGGCGCCGTCGCAGCGGGCATCTACGTCTTCGCCATTCCGCACGACGACAGCAAGAATCCGCTGAAGACGGTCGACTACAGGGTAGAGCTGATCACCGCCCGGCGCGCGGCGCCGTATCCGGTGGCAGCGCCGGAGCCCGGCAGCCTGCCCAAGGGCTGGCGCGCGACCTCGGTGACGTACGGACCCGTGCAGTCGTCGCAGGCGGAGGGCACGGCGTGGCATCTCGGCTTCCTCACCCCGAAGGAGGACTACGTCGCGGTCGAGCAGAGCGACGCCAAGGCGGGGCCGTACATCGACGATGTCACCCAGCAGGCGAAGAAGACGGACAAGAAGCAGCGGATCGACGGCAAGGAGTGGATCCGCTACGAGGGCGACAAGTACGACGCGCTGGTGAGCGCGGAGCCGGGCGTGACCACGGTGGTCACCGGCACGGCGTCGTTCGGACAGCTGACGGAAATGGCCGCCGCGCTCAACACGGGGAAGGGCTGAGCGCGACGGCACCTGCCCCGCCGGGGGAGCGGGGCGGATCGGGGGTCTCAGGCAGGGGCCTGGGACAGGGGCCTCAGACGGCGGTCACGACCTGGTCGTAGGCCAGCCGCGGGGCGCGCGGGAACGAGGCGTCCTCGCCGGGCCTGCCGATGTTGACGATGATCAGCGGAGTGTGGTCGTCGTCCAGGAACTCCTTCTGCACACCGGCCGCGTCGAAGCCCGTCATCGGGCCGGCGGCCAGGCCGGCGGCGCGGATGCCCAGGATGAAGTAGCCGGCCTGGAGCGAGGCGTTCAGCGCCGCGGCCTGCTCGCGGGCGGCGCGCTCGCTGAAGAACACGTCCTTGGCCTGCGGGAAGTGAGGGAAGAGGGCGGGCAGCTCCTCGTGGAACTCATTGTCCGCGGCGAGGATCGCGACCAGCGGGGCGGTGGCGGTCTTGGCCCGGTTGCCCTCGGACATATGCGGGACCAGGCGCTCGCGGGCCTCGGCCGAGCGGACCAGCACGACCCGCAGGGGCGACTGGTTGAAGGCGGTGGGGGCGTACTTGATCAGGTCGTAGATCGCCTGCACCTGCCCTTCGGTCACCGGCTCGTCGGTAAAGGTGTTGGCGGTGTGGGCCTCGCGGAAGAGGAGGTCCTGGGCGGCGGGGTCGAGGGCCAGAGACATGAGCGTGAACAACCTTCTGCTTGCTGTGGGGGGTGCGCTTACGGAGCCCCACCATACGCGGATTAGGTTAATGTTCAACTAAATGGCGGGCGGGGTGCTCCGAATCACAGCACCCGAGCCCGCCGCCTGCCGCCCGCAGACCGCGTCAGCTGCCGCCGTCCCCCTCCTCGCCTTCGTCCCCCTCCGCCGTCTCGGCCAGCGCCGCGTCCAGCCGCGCCCGGGCGCCCTCCAGCCAGCGGCGGCAGACCTTCGCCAGCTCCTCGCCGCGCTCCCAGAGGGCAAGCGACTCCTCGAGGGTCGTCCCGCCCGCCTCCAGGCGGCGCACCACCTCGACCAGCTCGTCGCGGGCCTGCTCATAGCCGAGCGTGGACGCCTCGGCCGGGTCCCCGGCCGACTGCGCGGCCTTCGCCTTCCCCGCCTTCTCTTCGGTCTTTGCCATGTCGCACAGCCTATTCAGAGGCGCTGACAACGGGGCTGACAACGGCGCGGACCGTGAATTCGCCCTCGGCGACCCGCGCCCTGAGCTCTTCGTCCTCGCTCACCTCGGCCGCCGCCCGGACCACCGCCCCGTCCGCGCGCTGCAGCACCGCATAGCCGCGCCGCAGCGTCGCGGCGGGGGACAGGGCCACCACACGGGCGTGGGTGTGCTTCAGCTCCGAGTCCGCCCGGTCCAGCAGATGGCCGAGGCAGCGCCGGCCGCGGTCCAGCAGCCCCGAGACCTGCTCGGCCCGCTCGTCCACCATCCGGTGCGGCTGTCGCATACAGGGCCGGGCCAGCGCCGCCGCGAGCCCCCGCTCCTCCCGGTCCAGCAGGCCGCGCGCGCTGCGCAGCGCGCGCTCGCGCAGCTGCTGGATCCGCATCAGCTCCTCGCCCACGTCCGGGACGACCTTCTTGGCCGCGTCGGTTGGCGTGGAGGCGCGCAGGTCGGCGACGAGGTCAAGCAGCGGCGAGTCCGGTTCGTGCCCGATCGCCGAGACGACCGGGGTGGCGCAGGCCGCCACGGCCCGTACCAGCTGCTCGTCGGAGAAGGGCAGCAGATCCTCAACGCTGCCGCCGCCGCGCGCCACGATGATCAGGTCCACCTCCGGCAGCGCGTCCAGCTCCTGGACCGCCTCGATCACCTGCGGTACGGCATGGACACCCTGCACCGCGACATTGCGCACCTCGAAGCGGACCGCGGGCCAGCGCAGCCGCGCGTTCTCCAAGACATCGCGCTCGGCCGCCGAGGCGCGGCCGCAGACCAGCCCTATCAGCTGCGGCAGGAACGGCAGCGGCTTCTTGCGCTCGGCCGCGAACAGCCCCTCCGCCGCCAGCGACTTCTTCAGCAGCTCCAGCCGGGCCAGCAGCTCCCCGACCCCGACCGGCCGGATCTCGACGGCCCGCAGGGACAGCTGGCCGCGCGGCGCGTACCACTCCGGTTTGGCGTGGACCACCACCCGGGCGCCCTCGGTGACCGTGTCCGCGACCTTGTCGAAGACGGCGCGGAAGCAGGTGACGCTGAGCGAGATGTCGTACGAGGGGTCGCGCAGGGTCAGGAACACCACCCCGGCGCCGGGGCGCCTGGACAGCTGGGTGATCTGCCCCTCCACCCATACCGCCCCGAGCCGGTCGATCCACCCGCCGATCAGCCGGGACACCTCGCCGACCGGAATCGGCGTCTCCGCGGACGTGTTGACAGCCATGTACGCGAGCGTATCGGCCGCCACTGACAAAGACCCGGGGCCATGGCCCCTACCATGGGGAACATGACCGCAACGACAGCCCGCCGGGTCCTGCTCGCGGCCCCCCGCGGCTACTGCGCAGGCGTGGACCGTGCCGTAATCGCCGTCGAGAAGGCCCTCGAGCAGTACGGGGCGCCGATCTACGTGCGCAAGGAGATCGTCCACAACAAATACGTCGTGCAGACCCTCGAGAAGAAGGGCGCGATCTTCGTCGACGAGACGGAGGAGGTGCCCGAGGGATCCATCGTGATCTTCTCGGCCCACGGCGTCGCGCCCGTCGTCCACGAGGAGGCCAGGCAGCGCCGGCTCGCCACCATCGACGCGACCTGCCCGCTGGTCACCAAGGTCCACAAGGAAGCCGTCCGGTTCGCCAAGGAGGACTACGACATCCTCCTGATCGGTCACGAGGGCCACGAAGAGGTCATCGGCACCAGTGGCGAGGCACCGGACCACATCACCCTCGTCGACGGCCCGCAGGACGTGGAGAACGTCGAGGTCCGCGACGAGTCCAAGGTCGTCTGGCTGTCCCAGACCACCCTCTCCGTCGACGAGACGATGGAGACCGTGGACGCGCTCAAGGAGCGGTTCCCGGCGCTGATCAGCCCGCCGAGCGACGACATCTGCTACGCGACGCAGAACCGCCAGACCGCGATCAAGCAGGTGGCCGCCGAGGCCGACCTCGTCATCGTCGTCGGCTCCAAGAACTCCTCCAACTCGGTACGGCTGGTCGAGGTCGCCCTCGGCGCCGGCGCCAAGGCCGGGCATCTGGTCGACTTCGCCAGCGAGATCGACGAGGCCTGGCTGGAGGGCGTCACGACGGTCGGCGTGACCTCGGGCGCCTCGGTGCCGGACGTGCTGGTCGAGGGCGTGCTGGAGTGGCTGGCCGAGCGCGGCTTCGGGGATGTGGAGGTCGTCCAGCCGATGCAGGAGAGCCTGACCTTCTCGCTGCCCAAGGAGCTGCGCCGCGACCTGAGGTCCGAGGCGGCGGCCGCGGCGGCGGAGACCGCTCCTGCCGAAACCCTCTAGCCTTCTGATCATGGAATCGACGCACACCGCACCGCAGCAACAGGCGCCGCAGCAGGCGCAGCAGCAAGCGCAAGCGCAGTCGCAGCCCGAGGCCGCCGTCCGTCCCGGCGACGCCGTCAGCGTCCTGGGCGTGGACATCGGCGGCTCGGGCATCAAGGGCGCGCCGGTGGACCTGGCGCGCGGAGACCTGGCCGTGGAGCGCTTCAAGGTCCTCACCCCGCAGCCGTCCACGCCCGAAGCGGTGGCGGAGAGCGTCAGGGAAGTCGTCGACTCCTTCGGCTGGGCCGGGCGGCCGGTCGGGGTGACCTTCCCGGGCGTGGTGACCAGCGGTACGACGCGCACCGCCGCCAACGTCGACAAGAGCTGGATCGACGTCGACACGGCGGCGCTGCTCGGCGAGCGCCTGGGGTCGCCGGTCACGGTGGTCAACGACGCGGACGCGGCCGGTATCGCGGAGATGACCTTCGGCGCCGGGCGCGGCCGTACGGGCACGGTCATCCTGCTCACCTTCGGGACCGGCATCGGCAGCGCCGTCTTCATCGACGGGCGGCTGGTGCCCAACACCGAACTGGGCCATCTGGAGCTGGCCGGTCACGAGGCGGAGAAGCGGGCCTCGACCAAGGCCAAGGACGACCACAACCTGAGCTGGCACAGCTGGGCGCACCGGGTGCAGAAGTACCTCGAGCACGTGGAGATGCTGTTCTCGCCCGAGCTGTTCGTGATCGGTGGCGGGGTGAGCCGCAAGGCGTCGAAGTTCCTGCCGCTGATCGAGGGGATCAAGGCCGAGATCGTGCCTGCGCAGCTGTTGAATAACGCGGGGATCGTGGGGGCCGCGATGGCTGCCCGGACCGCGATGGCCGCCCAGGCCGCGACGGCTGATCGGGCCGCGACGGCTGGTCGGACCGCGACGGCTGATCTGTCCGCGACCCGCGGCTCTGCTGCTGCTCCCACTGCTGGCGCTGGTTCCGCCGACTGACCAGGGCGCCCTTGCGCGCCAGCACGATCAGCGAGGTCAGCAGCGTCCCGGCGTAGAGCCAGCCGGCGGTCAGCGACAGCGAGGTGAACACGCCCATCGTCTGTCCGGCCAGGCCCGCCGTCCCTTCGTTGATCGGCAGCAGCCCGAACGCGAACGCGATCGGCACCCCGACCGGCCCCGCGGCCAGGTCCACGGGCCGCACCCACAGCCCGCAGGCCGCGCTCACCAGCAGGAAGATCACGCCGTACGAGGTGGTGGAGCCGGAAAACAGCAGCGCGTCCAGGCAGCCGAAGCCCAGCATCGCGACGGTGGCCAGCAGCCCCGCCCCGAAGCCGGTGAGGCGCGGGGTGGGATAGCGCAGCCCGGCCACCGCCCGCCGCACGGCCGGCCCCACGGCGCCCGCCGCGGTCGCGGTCGCGGGCGCCGGCCGCCGAGCCGCCTCGCTTCTCTCCTTGTCCCGGCTCTCCCGGCTCTCCCGGTCGTCCCGGCTCTCCCGGTCGTCCCGGTTGTCCCGGTTGTCCCGAGTCTGCTGGCTGCCTCGGCTCACGTCTCTGTCGTCCGCCGCCGGGCGGGGCGACGGGGCGTATGAACGTCGCGGGGGACGGGTGCTGTATGGCTCCACCCGACCAACGTAGGTCGAGGGACGGCGAGAATCCGGCGTTGGACACGCCCTTCGCAGGACCTTGGCAGTGTGTTCGACCGATTGTCAGTCCGGCCGGGTGACGCGGAGCGGCCCCGTAGACTGGTGCATCGGCCCCGCAGCGGGCCTCGTCCCTGTCGTCACATTCTCGCTATGGGAAGTTACGGGAAGTCGCCAACGTGTCGCTCACGATCGGAATCGTCGGTCTGCCGAATGTCGGCAAGTCGACCCTGTTCAATGCCCTGACCAAGAACGACGTGCTGGCGGCCAACTACCCGTTCGCCACCATCGAGCCCAACGTCGGCGTGGTCGGCGTCCCCGACCCCCGCCTCAACACCCTCGCCGGGATCTTCGGCTCGGCCCGTAAGCTCCCCGCCACGGTCGACTTCGTCGATATCGCGGGCATCGTCAAGGGCGCTTCCGAGGGCGAGGGCCTGGGCAACAAGTTCCTGGCGAACATCCGTGAGTCCGATGCGATCTGCCAGGTCATCCGTGCCTTCAAGGACGAGAACGTCGTCCACGTCGACGGCAAGGTCTCGCCCAAGGACGACATCGAGACGATCAACACCGAGCTGATCCTCGCCGACCTCCAGACCATCGAGAAGGTGCTGCCGCGCCTGGTCAAGGAGTCGCGGATCCAGAAGGACAAGCAAGCCCAGGTCAAGGCCGTCGAGGAGGCCAAGGCCATCCTCGACGAGGGCCGCACTCTGTTCTCCGCCGGCATCGTCCAGGGCACCGAGCGCGCCGCCGTCCTCCACGATCTGCACCTGCTCACCACCAAGCCCTTCCTCTACGTCTTCAACGTCGACGAGGACGAGCTCACCGACGACGCCTTCAAGGACGAGCAGCGCGCCCTCGTCGCCCCCGCCGAGGCGATCTTCCTCAACGCCAAGCTGGAAGCCGACCTGGCCGAACTCGACGACGAGGAAGCCCTCGAACTCCTCCAGTCCGTCGGCCAGGACGAACCCGGCCTCGCCACCCTCGCCCGCGTCGGCTTCGACACCCTCGGCCTGCAGACCTACCTCACGGCCGGCCCCAAGGAGTCTCGTGCCTGGACCATCAAGAAGGGCGCGACCGCCCCGGAGGCGGCCGGTGTGATCCACACCGACTTCCAGAAGGGCTTCATCAAGGCCGAGGTCATCTCCTTCGAAGACCTGGTCGCCACGGGCTCGGTCGCCGAGGCCCGCGCGGCGGGGAAGGCGCGGATGGAGGGCAAGGACTATGTGATGCGGGACGGGGACGTGGTGGAGTTCCGCTTCAACGTTTGACGGGCGCCGTAGCATCGTCGTGGCGATCTGGCAAACACGCAGGTCAAACCGGGTAGGCCCGCAACGGGGTCGACCCCGTCGCCGTACCTGTTGCTGGATCCGTGCTGGATCACCTGACGTCTCGTCACCTGTCGTCATGCCTGGTCATCCTTACCGCTGCTGGATCCGCGCTGGATCGAGCTGATTTTGAACCGTCGGCAGGTTGCAGTAAGGCTTCCAAGCGTCGCCACTTCGGCTGGCGTGCCCAATAACCAACTAAGTGACTGAATTGCCGGAATCGATGAAAGTGTGGGAAACGAGCCTCTCCATGCGCTAAACCCACAGGTCACGCAGTCTGCTCCCCGCACCCGCGGGGATGGTCCCCATCGCTTCTGGATGCGCGCCAGCGGTAGGAGCTGCTCCCCGCACCCGCGGGGATGGTCCCGAGTACAGGGAGAGGCACCCGCATGGCGACTCCTGCTCCCCGCACCCGCGGGGATGGTCCCTTGCCGTTGATCTTCTTGGGGGCGTATGTGATCTGCTCCCCGCACCCGCGGGGATGGTCCATGTAGGCCGGACGCTGCGATGCGACCCAGAGACTGCTCCCCGCACCCGCGGGGATGGTCCCTCGGCCTGACCCCGGAACTGGAAACCATTTGGCTGCTCCCCGCACCCGCGGGGATGGTCCCTGGCACGAGGCCTGGCACCCGCACACCAGGAACTGCTCCCCGCACCCGCGGGGATGGTCCCCAACCTGGCAAGGAAAGATCACATGACGGCTTCTGCTCCCCGCACCCGCGGGGATGGTCCCTACCCGGACACGCTGACCAGGGTCGCGGTGAACTGCTCCCCGCACCCGCGGGGATGGTCCCTCACGGACAACCCGGGCGAGTAGATCGACCGGCTGCTCCCCGCACCCGCGGGGATGGTCCCGACCTGATTCGTCGGGTGGTTGGCGCTGTTGCCTGCTCCCCGCACCCGCGGGGATGGTCCCGGCTACCGGCTCTACGACTCCGGGGGAAGTCTCTGCTCCCCGCACCCGCGGGGATGGTCCCTACTCCAAGGGTGGATAGGGGAACGATGCAGGCTGCTCCCCGCACCCGCGGGGATGGTCCCTTCGACCAGGTCCGTCATGGGAAGCCTCCTCGCTGCTCCCCGCACCCGCGGGGATGGTCCCATCGCCAGGCAGCGCCGGCTCCCCCGAGCCCGCTGCTCCCCGCACCCGCGGGGATGGTCCCCGGACGGCGCAATACGGCCGCCCTGGCCCTCTCTGCTCCCCGCACCCGCGGGGATGGTCCCGCTGACCGGCTGGCGCACCAGCTCGTTGCGGCCTGCTCCCCGCACCCGCGGGGATGGTCCCAGGTACCGCACGCAGAGCTGGCCGACATCTTCCTGCTCCCCGCACCCGCGGGGATGGTCCCGGCTGGCTGGTCAGCGGCGAGAACACGGAGACCTGCTCCCCGCACCCGCGGGGATGGTCCCTCTTCGACGGTGACCTCGGCGCGCAGCAGGATCTGCTCCCCGCACCCGCGGGGATGGTCCCCAGCCGGAAACCGAGTCCTTGATGATCTTCTTCTGCTCCCCGCACCCGTGGGGATGGTCCCATCGCTACCGGCACCGTCACGATCACCCCAACCTGCTCCCCGCACCCGCAGGGATGGTCCCCTCGGCCGCCGCTGGCTCGAAGCCCGGCGTGACTGCTCCCCGCACCCGCGGGGATGGTCCCCGATGCCGAGCATGTCGAGGGGGACGGTGTGGCTGCTCCCCGCACCCGCGGGGATGGTCCCTACTACGGCGGTCTGGGGATCGATGTCAGCGTCTGCTCCCCGCACCCGCGGGGATGGCCCCAGGTCGGCGACACCGGAGTAGCGCGCGCCGGTCTGCTCCCCGCACCTGCGGGGATGGCCCCACCACAGCGAATCCCCACGCCCAGCGCGCCAACTGTTCCCCGCACCCGCGGGGATGGTCCCACCCCGGGGAAGATCGCTGACCCCCGCGAAGACTGCTCCCCGCACCGTGACTGGGTACGCTCGCCCGTTCGTCCTTGGGGGGAAGGATCGTTAGTCAGGCAGCGGGGCGAGGTGGAGGGCGAAGACGCCGAGGGCTTCCTTCTCGGGCGGGTAGATGTCGCGGATCGCGGCGACGAGCTGGTCGTGGGTCATGTCCGGGCCGCCGATCGCGGCGGCGTCCTCGGCGTCCAGCATCGCCTTGAAGGACTCGTACTCCTTCACCCCGGTGATGCGGGTGGTCAGGGACTCGTCTTCGCAGGTGAACCGCAGGGTGTCGCCGGCAGTGATCTTGCGGATCTTGGGATAGCCGACGCGGACTTCGATGGTCTTGGTGCCGCTGGCGATCAGGTCGAAGTACGGCTTGCGGATGTTGAGGGAGTACTCGGCGGGCTGCGGTTGCTGGGTGGGCATCGGTCTCCTTCACGCTCCAGAGGGTGCTGCGGGCAGGGCCGGGCGGGCGGCCGCGTTCAGAGCTGCGAGGTGCTCGCGCAGGCCCTCGACCGCCGACTGGCGGGGATAGCGGCGGGTCAGGAACGAGGTGAGGTCCCCGGCACGGTTTCGGACGGAATCGACGACGCGGGCCGAGTCCAGGGCCTGGTGGCCGAGGGCAACGGCGTCGCCGGGGTCGCCGAGCTGGGCATGGGCGATGGCCAGGTCGATGCGGGCGATGGCCTCCCGGCTCGGGGACCGGGACGCTTCGGGGGCCGCTTCATAGGTCGCCAGTGCGTGTTCGGCATGCTGGCGGGCCTTCTCGGCCTGCCCGAGCCAGATGAACGAGGTCGCCGGATACGAGGTGAGCGCATAGTCCGCCAGCGGCATCACGTCCATGCCGAAGCGGCGGGGCGAGCGGGGCGGCAGGAGCTGGTGGGCGTCCTCGGCGGCTTGGAAGGCGGTGGTGAAGCCCTCCGCGTCGCCGTCGGCGGCGGCAGCGCGGGCGGCCTGGGCATGCAGCCGCACGGTCAGCGGGTGGCCGGCTGGGGCCTCGGTGAGGCCCTTGAGGGCCGCGTTGCGGGCCTTGGCGGGCCGTTGTTCATAGAGGTTGATGGAGGCGGCGGCGTCCATCGCCCACGCGCACAGCTGGCCGTGTCCGGCCTGTTGGCCGTGGGCGAACGCGTCGGTGGCGAAGGCGAGTCCGGTGCGGGCGTCTCCGAGGTCGTGGGCGAGCCAGGCCAGGAGCTCGGACAGCCATCCGGCGAACGCCAGCAGTTCGCGTTCTTGGCTGTGGGTGTGCTTGGCCTTCAGCAGACGGTTGACCTTGCGCCGGTAGTCCATCATCGCGTCGAAGAGTGCTCTGGGCGGCTTGAGCGAGTACGCGCGATTGAACTCGGTGACCGCGAGGTCGAGGTGGTCCAGGGTTCCCGAGCCGAGCGAGGTCGCTTCCGCCTGCTGGGTGAACTCCATGGCCTCGGCGGCGGCCTGTTCCAGGATCTGTGCTGCGGCGGCCGGGGCAGCCATGGCCAGTCCGGCGAGTCTCACCGCGTCGCGACGCTTCGTTGCCTCCACCTCCGCCAAGCCCGCATCGGTCCGGGCCACATCCCCTTCGGAAAGTGTTCCATCGGGCCCGTCCCCGCTCCAGAGCGGAGCGTTCTCGTCTGCCGCGGGGCCTGGTGAGTAGTCGCGGGCGAAGCCCAACCCGACCGGGCTGGTGGCGAACAGACGGCACAACAGGTCCTGATAGTCGGGGCTGGGCAGGCCCCCTGCCTCCCAGTCCTTCCAGGAACGCTCGGACATCCCGACCTTGGCCAGGCCCTCGGTGTCGACGAGCCGGTGGGCGGCGGCGACGGCCTGGGCGACGGTCCAGCCCATGGCCACGCGGCGGCACTTGAGGCGCCGATGGCCGCAGTGGTCGGCGATCTTGGAGGCGATCATCGCGATCAGGGCCACCGGCACGGGGTCGGGGGACCCGACCCGGCCCAGGGCACGTTCCCGCAGGGCTTTCCCGCAGGAGACGTCGTGGACCGCTTTGGCTTGCTGCGTCGTCTGGGATTGCACCGTTTGTCTCCCCGCCTGCCCCGCGAGGCAGCGCTGGTTGTGCCGTTGGTGTCCAACGATTGCCTGCCTGCCCTGGCAGGCGATCAAACCCTTTTGCGAGGGCGGACCCGCCGCCCTCAATGGGCGGCCACACCGCCCACCGGGGGCGGTCACCTCTCACTACCTGCGATAACGCCGCCGGACCATTCTGATGACGGCGCCGCGTCCGGCCAGCGGGCCCTGGACATCGGACGGCTCCCCCGGCGACGGAACGAGGGCATCCAGCCGGACGCGTCGCGCCTCCCACCATCCACCCGCCCCGGGCTTCGCCCAGGGGTGGGAAAACGAGAGGGACACCATGGACGAAGGACCGACCGCGGCCGTGTCCGGGCAGATCGCCCAGCTGGACCGGCTGGACGGGCAGTTGATCGAACGGATGCGGCACGAGTCCCTGACCGCCCCGGCGCCCTGGAAGGCTGAGTACGGTGAGTTCCAGTCCGGCGGCTGGTGGACCACATCACTGATGAACGCCTCCGGCGAGGCCGCAGACGTGAGGATCGGCGACTGCACCGCCCGCCCCACCGCCCTGCTTCAGCACATGCCCGCAACCGCCAGCCTGTTGGCCGAACTGGGCCTGTCCTACATGTGGGTTCGGCTTGCCCGTCTGGAGGCGAACGCGTTCCTTTGGGAACACCGCGACTACGACGAGCTCGACCAGGTCGAACGCCACCGGCTGCACATCCCGCTGCACACCAACTCCTCCGCGTTCCTAGTGACCGGCGGGACCAAGGTCCACATGGCCGGCGGGCGGATCTGGCGGCTGACCCCAACCTACGCGCACGGGGTATGCAACCTGCTGGGCCCGGACCGGATCCACCTGATCGCGGACGTCTACGGGGACGACGCCTACGACCGCCTGGCCACACGGGCCGATGCGCCTGCGGCTGCCGAGCGGCTGCCGCAGGCGACGGAGGCGGTGCTGGCCGAGCGGTTTGCCGCCGCCCGGCGCCTGGCCGACCTCGGCTACACGGTTGCCGCCGAAGGGCTGCTGCTGCGGCTGTTCTACTCCTTCGCCCTGTCCGAGGGCACCGCCTATGACCTGATCGCTGACCTGCACACCTGCCGCGGTGATGCCGAGGCGAGCCTCCGCTGGACGGCGGCGAAGTCCAAGCTCCTCGCCCTCGCCTCCTGACGCCGCACGACCTCGAGCCCTGGAAGGACTTCGCGCATGCCCACCGCAACGATGGCGCCGGCTCCGGCCGAGCTGCACCTGGCCGAACTGACCGAGGCCAACCGGCCCACCCAGCTGCCGCTGCTGACCCGCGTCGCCGAGCTGCTGTCCGCCGCCCCGGCCGTCACCCACCTGCTGGTCCGCGGCTCGCTCGCGTCCGGCACCGCCGACCGCCTCTCCGACGTGGACTTCCTCGTCGGCGTCCACGACCGTGACCTGCCCGCCTTCACCGCCGCCCTGGACGACTTGATGACGGTTACGGGCGGGGCCCTGCTGCCCGGCTGGCGCGACACCATCGTCGCGGACCTGGGCGGCATCGGGTTCGTCTTCCTAATCCAGCACGAGGGAAAGCTCCAGCAGATCGACCTCTACCTCGCGCCCGCCTCGCAGATCACGGCTGTTCGCCGGAAGATCGCCGGGAAGGTGCTGCTGGACCGCCCGCCGGCCGAGATCACCACTGCACAGATCGAGCAGGCCCGCTCCCACATCACCGGGCTGCGGGGGCGGCCGAGGTCGTGCACCGAGCTGCTGATCGAGCACCTGGTGCTGGCGGTGCTGCTGCACAAGCGCATCCAGCGCGGTCAGCGGTTCGTCGCCTACGCCGAGTGGCACATGCTGCACACCGCGACGAAGGACCTGATCAAGACCGCCCTCGTGCCGGCATCGCGGTTCTGGGGCTGGTATCAGCTGCGGGAGGAGATCGCGCTGACCCCGATCGGCCGGGCCTGCCTGGCCGACCTGGACGCGGCGATCACTTCCCCGGCCGTCCCCGAGGCCGCCGATGTCGAGGCTGCCCTGGACCGGGTGCTCGTGCTGACCGAGCGGGCCTGCCCGACTGCCCTGGACGGCCTCACCGACGCCATCACCGCCTACCGCACCTACCTGGAGCTGGCGTGACGCCCCGCAGCCGCCGGGCGAGGACGGCGGTGTTCTTCGGCGGCGTCGTCCCGGCCTCGCCGGACGAGGAACGGCTCGCCGAGGAGGTCGGCATGGCCCTGGCCGGGGCCGGGTTCGCCCTCCTACACGGCGGCTACAACGGGCTGATGGAAGCGGCCGCCCGCGGGGCGGCTTCCAAGGGCGGCACGATCACGGCCGTCACCCTGGCCGACAAGCACCCCGAGTGGGGCGAGTTCAACCCGCACATCACCGACGAAGTCCACCTGCCCGACGTCGGCACCCGCCTCAACCACTATCTGGACACGGCGGATCTGGTGGTTGCGATGGGCGGCGGGGTCGGCACCCTGCACGAGCTGACTGCTGCCCTTTACTACGCGGGCAACATCCGCCCCATCCCCGTCTGGATCACCGGCCCCGCCGCGCTCGGGCTGCTGGCCTTCCTGCGGCGGGAGAAGTGGCTGTTCGAGACCTCCACACGGCCACTGGGCTTCCTCAGCCAGATCGCGTCGGCGTCCGCGTTCGCCGCCCAGCTCCACAACCTCACCGACGAGAAGGAGGCTGACGCGTGACTGTCACCGCTGCGAGCATCCTGGCGTCCAGGATCGCCGACACCGCTTGCATCACCGGCAGGTTCACCCTGCCTGACGGGCAGGTGCTGGACGGGTACTTCGACGAGTACCGACTGGCCGCCGACCCGCAGCTGCTGCACGACGTCACCGACGTCATGGCCGCCCTCGTCCCCGAGGACGCCGAGGTGCTCGCCGGGATCGAACTGGGCGGGGTCCCGCTGGTCATCGCCCTGTCGGCGGCCACCGGCCTGCCGGCCGCGTTCCTTAGGCGGCTGCCCAAGCGCTACGGCTCCAAGCGGCAGATCGAGGGCGCCCGCATCGAGGGACGCCGGGTCGTTCTGGTCGACGACGTGGTCCGCTCCGGCGGCCAGTTGCTGACCATGGCCCGGATACTGCGGGTCGCCGGCGCCCCGGTCACCGACGCACTCTGCGTCCTCGAACGACCCCTCGGCGGGCGGCTGCTGCTGGACGAGCACGGCGTCGCCCTGCACCCGCTGCTGACCGAGGCCGACCTGCCTGGCCCGTCGGGGGCGGCATCGTGAGGGGGACGGTGCTGTTTGACCTCGACGGGGTGCTGCTCGACAGCCGGGACGCGATGCTGGCCACCCTCGCCGGGGTCGCCACTGCCGCCCTCGGGCGGCGGGTCACCGCCTGCGACCTGCCACCGGGCGCCGCGACGACCCCCAGGGTCGAGGTGCTGTCCGCCCTCGGCGTCGCCGACCCGGACGGGCTCTGCGAACTGTGGTGGGACGTCGCCCTGGCCACCGCCGCGGGCACCAGGATCTTTCACGGCATTCTGGAGGGGCTGATGGCCCTTAAGGACACTGGGGCGGCGACGGGCCTCGTCACCTTGCAGACCCGCATCCGGCTGCCCTGGCTGCTGACCCCGGCGGTCCTGGATCTGCTGGATGTGACCGTCTGCCGCGAGGATGCCGAGCCCAAGCCTGCCCCGGACGGGATTTTCCTGGCCCTGGCCCGCCTCGCTGCGGCCCCACACGACGCGGTGTTCGTCGGCGACACCCTCACCGACCGGGCGGCGGCCTTCGACGCCGGCGTCGCCTTCGCCGGGGCCGGCTGGGGCTATGCCGGGCCCGAAGCGCTCGCCGCGGCCGGCTGCCCGGTGGTGCTGACCGACCCGGCTCAGATCGGCCCCGGCCTGCTCAACCTGGTCCCGGCCGGGCGGGCTCCGCGGCGGGTGTCGGCCGCCGCACTCTAGGCGATCTTGACGCCGGACCCGCTACAGTCGGTGGTGCGGCAGACCAGGACAGCAGCCCTGATGGCCTGCCGCACCACCGATGTGATCAACGGATCTGGAGTCATGGTTTACACCGTGGGCGCGCGAGCTATCTGCGTCGAGCTGGAGAACTGAGAACCTTCTCAGTCCCTGTTCTCGGCCCGGCTCGGCGTGTGATCTTCCCCCACCTTCCACGACTCTTTCGTGAGGCCATGCCGCCATGCGCTCGACGCAGATCCGCAAGACTTTCACCGACTTCTTCACCTCCCGCGGCCACCAGGTGGTGCCGTCCAGCCCGCTGATTCCGGACGATCCCACCCTTCTACTGGCGAACGCCGGAATGAACCAGTTCAAGCCCTACTTCCTGGGCGAGACCACCCCGCCGTTCTCCCGCGCGACCAGCATTCAGAAGTGCGCGCGGACCTCGGACATCGACAACGTCGGCCGGACCAACCGGCACGCGACGTTCTTCGAGATGATGGGCAACTTCTCCTTCGGCGACTACTTCAAGGAAGACGCCATCGCCTTCGCCTGGGAACTGCTCACCGACGGATACGGGCTGGAGAAGGACAAGCTCTGGATCACCGTCTTCGAGGACGACGACGAGGCCGAGCATCTCTGGCGCCGCATCGGCGTCCCCGCGAGCCGCATCCAGCGGCTGGGGATGGAGGACAACTACTGGTCCATGGGCGTCCCTGGGCCCTGCGGCCCGTGCTCGGAGGTCAACTACGACCGCGGTCCCGCCTTCGGCAAGGAAGGCGGCCCCGCCATCGACGACGAACGCTACGTCGAGATCTGGAACCTGGTCTTCATGCAGTTCCAGCGAGGCGAGGGCGACAAGAAGGGCAACTTCCCCATCCTCGGCAAACTGGCGAACAAGAGCATCGACACCGGCCTGGGCCTGGACCGGCTCGCCGCGATCCTCCAGGACGCCCAGAACGTCTGCACTACCGACCTGCTGATGCCGACCTTCCTCACCGTCCAGGGCCTCGCCGGGCGGCCCTGCCCCAGCGAGGGCGAGGGGAAGGTCTCCTTCCAGGTGGTCACGGAGCACGCCCGCTCCATCGCCTTCCTGATCGCCGACGGTGTCCTGCCCGCAAAGGACGGCCGCGGCTACGTCCTGCGGCGTCTGATGCGCCGCGCGATCCGGCACGCCCGTCTGCTCGGAATCGAAGGGCCCGTCCTGCCCGCAGCGACTGCCAGTGTGATTGGCAACCTCGGCAGCGTCTGGCCGGAGCTGACGGCTCAGTCCGCGCTGATCGAGCAGGTCGTCACCGCCGAGGAAGAGTCCTTCACCCGCACCCTCACCCAAGGCACCCGCCTCCTGGACGCCGCGATCACCCACACCCGCGAGACACGGTCGGCCGCCCTGCCTGGCGAGACCGCCTTCGAACTCGCCGACACCTACGGCTTCCCCCTGGAACTGACCGTCGAGGCCGCCCGCGACGCCGGACTGACCGTCGACGAGGAGAGGTTCGCTGCACTGCTGGACGAGCAGAAGAAGCGCGCGAAAGCCGGAGGCAAGGCCAAGACTGCCGAGGCCCTCAAGAAGATGGACACCTACCGCTCGGTGCTTGCCGAGACCGGCGGCAACGCGCCGTTCCTGGGCTACGACTGGCTCACGGCCGAGGTCACCGTGTTCGCTCTGCTCAAAGATGGCGAGCGAGTGCGTTCGGCTACTGAAGGCGACGTCGTCGAGCTGTTCTTGAGCCGCTCACCGTTCTATGCGGAGGCCGGCGGGCAGATCGGGGATACGGGAACCTTCCGCACGGATGACGGCGCCCTGGTGGACATCACCGACACGAAGTGGGGTCTGGAAGGACTGCGCGTCCACACGGGACGCGTTGTTAAGGGCGAGGTCCGATCCACCTCCGTCGGCCTGGCCTCCGTGGACGCTTCGCAACGCGCGGGTCTGATGCGGTCGCACTCGGCGACCCACATCCTGCACGCCGTCGTCATGGCCACCCTCGGCAATCATGCCCGGCAGCAGGGTTCCCTGGTCGAGCCCGACCGGCTCCGCTTCGACTTCGCGCACTTCACCGCCCTCACCCCCGACCAGCTCCACCAGATCGAGCAGGCCGTCAACGGCCACGTCCTCGATGACCCGCAAGTGCGGGCCTGGCACGCCGACCGCGCCGAGGCCGAAGCCGCGGGCGCCATCGCGCTGTTCGGAGAGAAGTACGGCGAGCGGGTCCGCATCGTCGACATCGGCGACTTCTCCCGCGAGCTCTGCGGCGGCACCCACGTCGCCCACGGCTCCCAGGTCGGCGCCTTCCGTCTGCTGTCCGAGTCCTCGATCGGCTCCAACCTCCGCCGCGTCGAAGCGCTCACCGGCCACAGCAGCCTCCGCCACCTCGATACCGAACGGCGGCTGCTGGGCGAACTCGCTGGCCTTCTCGGAACCCCCGCCACCGAGGCCCCCGGAGCCCTGCGCAAGCGCCTGGAAGCGCTGGCGGTCGCGCAGGAGAAGCTGTCCCGGCTGCGAGCTGAGGAACTGCGGCACCAGGCCGGACAGCTCGCCGACCAGCCCCAGCCAGCCGGGCACGGGCAGCTGGTCGTCCGACTCATCACCGGCGTCGCCCCGGACGAGCTGCGCGGCCTCGCCGCTGACACCCTCACGCGGCTCGGTCGCGGCCCCGCCGTCGTGGTCCTGGGCGCCGAATACAAGGGCAAGGCTCTCCTCGCCGCCGCGGTCTCCTCCGACCTCCACCAGGCAGGCATCCAGGCCAGCCGGATCCTCACGGAGGCGGCCCGGACGGTCGGCGGAGGTTCCGGAGGTCGCGGGCCGCTCGCCAGTGCCGGAGGGCGCCGCCCAGAGGCCCTCAACGAGGCCCTGGACCTTGCTGCCCACGAGGCCACCCGCCTGCTCAGCGACCGCTGACCGGCACTCTGCTGGTCCTAGAGCGCCAAACGGACGCGCATGAGAGGGTCCCCGCATTCCCGCGGGGACCTTCCGGGACGCCTCACCCCTGCTCGCCGACGGCCTCTCACGCCCGTGAAGAACTGGATCGAAGCCCTGGAGCGGAGCGGTCGAGCCCTCGCGGACGCCGCAGACGATGAGCGACCCAACCTCGGTCGGCGCGGCATCCTCGCGCGCCACGTGCTCTTCCACTGGAACGCATGGGGTTCACGACTCGGCATCAATCCATCTGGTCGCGCGCCGTCCGGGAGGCCGTTCTCGGAGGGCGACCGTGACTTCCTTCGCCGTGACGATGCAGCAAGGCCTGGCCGAGCCGCCCGTCACAAACCCGGCGCAGGCCGAGGGCGAGGCCGAGCAGCGGCTGGGCTCGCCGCGCCGTCCGTCGACAGGCGAACCGGCCGGAGTGCCGCTTCCTCGCCTCCGGCCGTGCTCTGCCGCTACCCGTTGTGCGGGCGCCCGCTCGCGTCGGTCCAGTAGTTGGCGAGCATCTCGCCCGGCCACGAGGGCTGGGTCAGGCCGCAACTACGTCGATCACCGGTGTACCGTCATCGGCGTCCAGGCCGGTCACATGGAGGTCGAGTCCGTCGACTCGCAGCAGCCGGGGAAGGAGACCGCCAAGCGGGCCGGCCGTCGGTGGTTGTATTGCACGAAAGTGCCCGTCCGTGGCCATCCGGGGTCGTCACGCGGACTGCGGGCGCGCAGAGCCACATCGTAGGGTGAGCCCTCGCTGAAGAACCAGGTCACTTGGTGGTGGTCGCGCAGGGTGCAGGCCGTCTCGTGGGCGAGAGAGGCTTCCGCGAAAGAGAAGACCCGGCCTGGCTCTTCTGTGCCGTCAGCGTTGCGGAGGTCGCCCTCGGCGCGCCGGAGGGCCGCCATGGCCGCGGACTTCTGTCGGTCTGCAGCGAGGGCACGGGCGTGCACCACGCCCAGCAGCGCCTTCTCCCACGGGCTGGCCAGGGAGTAGCGGGGGCCGCGAGAGCGTCGCGCGCCCGTAGGACGCAGTACGTCCCGTCTGGGGCCTTTGAGTTGGCATGACGGAGACAACCCCCGCACCTCGCCGAGGAGGTAGAAGACGGCCGGAGCCTCCCCTTCGGGAGCAAACATAGTGGCGGCCTCAGCGCAAGTGGCTCGCTGGCATTCCCCCTGTCGTTTCGGGGTTCGAACCGGGGGCCGTTTCCCCGGCCGTCCTTGGATGCGACACCCTTTATGCCGGATCACCGCAGGTCACAGGGCACGCGAGCCGCGAGCCAGTGAGGGCGACTGTATATCGGTAGAGCAGCGCATCCCGATATAGGTGATCACGGCGGCCCCCGGGCCGTAGTCCGCACCTGAGCTGATGCAGGTTTGCTTACCAGTCATCGGTCGGATGATCCTCCCTGTGCGGACTCATGCGCAGGGCCGTCGGCTACTGCTTGCGCGAGGCTGCTGTGATGGTTTGCTGGGGCGCACGCGTGTGTGGTGAGTGGCGAGGTCGGGTAGCTGCGCTGCCGGTGACGATGTCCGGGGTGCGGACCAGGGGTGCACGCTGACGTCTGCCGGCCGCTGTGTGCCTGGGACGGGTGCAGTGGCCGTGCGCCGGGTGCGGGGCGTCATTGGGCGGACGGGCGGCCCGGGGTGGCCGCGCGGCGGGGCGGGGCGCACCCGGGGATGCCCCCGGCGCCTCGATGCGATCGTGCCGTTGCCGCCGTACCGGAAGTCGAAGCAGACAACCTTGATGAAGATTGTGGCCGGTTCCTGCTCCGAGTCATGGCGGGTCGTAGCTGGCTCGCTACTGGCTCGGGCGCCTTCTGACCTGCCGTGATGTGCGGGCTAGCCGACGGGTACTTGAGCCGGTCAGGGACATGCCCCGAACCTGGCCGGGGTCGCACACGCTCGTGGTGATGGCAAAGACCCACTTCCGGAATCTCTATGTATGAGTGTCAGCACCAGGCGACGACCGAATCCCTCCTCCCAGACGCCATCAGCAAAATTCCCAACACCCCACACACAACGCTGAAGCGAACCAGGTACATGAGAGCTGCACCCGGTTTCGTGGAGTTCTTGAAGCCAGCCTCCGCAGCCCAGCGGCAACGTGCGAAATCGCGGCTTGACGACGCGCCCGAGACGGAGCGTCCATGGTTGTCGCACAGCGGCATCCGCCGCTGTCTGAAGGTCCGAACATGAGGGGAGAGCCCATGCACCCGCTGACTGCGGTGCGCGCATGACGCGAGGCGGAAGCAACCGGCTGATGACCGTGGAAGAGGTCGCCGCGTGGCTCAGGGTCAGTGAAACCACCGTCAGGAACAAGTACCGCGCATGGGGCATCAAACCCCAGAAGGTCGGGCGTCTCCTGCGGTTCCGCGAGCGCGACATCGCGAACTACCTGGACGACCACTACGGGTGAGGTCCATGGCCCGCAGTGAGCAAGGAGTGAGGCCCGATGGCCACCGTCTACCAGAGATGCAAGAGCGACAAACGGAGCGTCCACTACCTGTGCGAGAAGCTCCGGTGCGGACACGCATGGACGATCCGCTACCGCGAGCCGGGCGGCGCCGGAGCGCGAGAACGCCTGCAGAGCTTCGAAAAGAAGTCCCAAGCGGAGGCCTTCGCCGCGAAACTGCGGCACGACAAGTACGAGGGCTTCTACCTCGACCCCAAGCGCGGAGAGATCACTCTGCGCACCTACTCCACCGAGTGGCTGCAACGCCAGATCATCAGCGATTCCACGTACCGCAACTACGAGAGCTTCCTGCGGATCCATCTGATCCCTCGCCTTGGCGACAAGACGATCGCGGGCGTGCAGCAAAAGGACATCGAATCCTTCATCGCAGCACTGCGCCAGAAGCTCGCCGCGAGCACGGTGTGCGACCGCATGAAGATGGTCACCAGCCTTTTCCAGACAGCCATCAAGGAGAAGAGACGGGCGGACGATCCCACCGAGGGAGTCAAACTGCCCCGCACCGCAACTCACGCGGTCGACGAGGACGAGATCCCCACCCTGCACGAGGTCGATCTCATCGCGAAACAGATCTCACCCCAGTACCGGCTGACCGTGTACTTGCAAGCCGGTGCGGGCCTGCGCATCAGCGAGACCTTGGCCTTCACCGCCGACTGCCGCCGGTCCGACTTCCTACGCGTGCGCCGACAAGTCAGTTCCAAAGCGCACCGCGAGGACTGCAAGACCCGCTTCATCCCGCTCAAGCACCGGGCCGAGGGGGAGTACCGGGACGTCCCCCTGCCCGACTTCCTGGCCCAGGAGATTGACGCGCACCTGCGCGACTGGGGCACGATGACCGCGTCGGGCCAGGAGGTCCTGTTTGCGCCGCGTGACCGGGGTAAGGGCACTATGCCTACGGCTACGACGTACGCCTACCACTTCCGGAAGGCACTCACGGACGCGGGCGTCGTCAAGCCAGACGGAAGCCCGAAGTACACCCCGCACTGCCTGCGCCACTTCTTCGCCTCGACCGCCCTCGCCCATGGCATCCCGATCCACGAGGTCTCCCGCTGGCTCGGCCACAGATCGATCAAGATCACGGTCGATGTCTACGGGCATCTCGTACCCGCCTCCTGGGACCGCTGCCGGACAGTCATGCAGACCGCCCTGCGCCCCGGGGCGCCCACGCATAGCAGATCCGAGGGCCGTCCCCGCACGTGAGGGGAGTAACTTCCCTGTGTTGCCTCCCGTGGGGCCATCCCCGCGCCCGCGGGGATGGCCCCTGGAGCATGTTGGAGGCTTCGCGCAACACGTGCAGGCGGCGGCGCTCAGAGGGGCTGAGGATGATGGCCCCGCCACAGTGAGCGCTCCACATCGCGCAGAACTCCATCATGGAGACAGCGGAACCGGTAGGTTTGCGGAGCCGCGCGGGCTTCGCGCCGCAGCCCGTAGTCCTGCGCGAGCGAGGCCGGCGGGGCGTGTGCCCCGGAGCCGGACGGTGGTGGTGAACTGGTCCCGGGCGTCGTCCAGGAGCGGCAGCATCACATGCTCTGCGCCAGCCTCACGCGCGGACGGCCATGTTCTGATTGCGCGTGAGATCGTAGCCGGAATGGTGGCGGAGCCTGACGTCCCGACTATCGACGGTGCTTCCTCAGTTGCTGGCTCCGGGCATCTCCATCGGAAACCCTTCCGGGGCCGTATCCGTGACGCCGTTGGATGGGTGTGCCTACATGCGGGCCAGCGTTGCTCCCTGCTCGCCCACACCGCTAACAACGAGCAGGACTTCACCTTCCCCAGGGTCGACCACGAGTCAGGCACCCGCGCTCCGCCACTTCGGAAGATATGTGCAATTTAGCGTGATTGTCGGAATCAATGAAAGTGTGGGAATCCGACCTCTCCCTGTGCCAAACTCGCAGGCCACGCAGTCTGCTCCCCGCACCCGCGGGGATGGTCCCTACTACGCCTTCGGACCGTTCCCCGGCAGCGACTGCTCCCCGCACCCGCGGGGATGGTCCCGTCTACGAGAACGGCTGGCTCGTCCGGGTCAACTGCTCCCCGCACCCGCGGGGATGGTCCCAAGACCGTTACGGCACGGACGCGCGTCGACTGCTGCTCCCCGCACCCGCGGGGATGGTCCCGCCGCGGCGGCGGCCTGGCCGTGGTTGGTCTGCTCCCCGCACCCGCGGGGATGGTCCCAAAAACGGGACCCTCCGACGGAGGGCCTGCTGCTGCTCCCCGCACCCGCGGGGATGGTCCCGCCCGGTACCGGCAACGGTGACCGGGAGGAACCTGCTCCCCGCACCCGCGGGGATGGTCCCAGCAATAGCACTCGATGAGGAAGCCCCCAGCGCTGCTCCCCGCACCCGCGGGGATGGTCCCTACACGATCTCCGTCACCGCGACGATGCCCGCCTGCTCCCCGCACCCGCGGGGATGGTCCCGCTCGGTCCGCAGCTGGCACACTCGGTGCCAACTGCTCCCTGCACCCGCGGGGATGGTCCCTCGCCCCACTCGTCGTTCACGCGCCTGCCGCTCTGCTCCCCGCACCCGCGGGGATGGTCCCCAGCGGTCGACGTCCTCGGGGAGGTCGGTGAGCTGCTCCCCGCACCCGCGGGGATGGTCCCGCCGCCTGGAAGTCGCTGCGGCGGCCGTAGGTCTGCTCCCGCGTGGAACGATAAGGTCATTGCCGAGTCCGTGTGGTCCCCGTACATGCGGCGTTGGGAATCTCAACGACACCCAAATGGCGTTCTCGGTCGCCCTTGCTCGGGGCTAGGCTCTCCAGGGTTGCTCTTCAATCCTCAACCTCCAGCAGAGAGCGAACGGGCAAGGCCAGTGCTTGGGCGGTACGTGATGCTCCCCTCTGGGCCGCGGATACAGGAGCCCGTCGGGGACAGGACGAGGGTCGCACGGTGGTGTACCGCAGAGTGAGGAAGTGGCTGCCACGTGGCTAGCGGCGGTAGCGGGTTGTCGCCATGGAACCAGGAGTGGGGGATGGCGAGTGTGTTTCCCAGCAGGGCGCGCTGCTGAGCACGGTGGGCGGCACGGGTCTCCTCGGTCTCCTGTGCTCGGTGATCGCGCAGATCGGCCGGGAAGTCTCCTGCGGCGTCGTACGTCAACTCGCCGTCATTTTGTTGGTAGAGCAGGATGACGTCGATGGTCGGGTCGCCAAGGCGGGACAGGGCGGCGAGTCCACGAGACCCTGATCCAGGTTCGTCTGGTCTGACGTCGCCATCGCCATTTGCCTCACCGGAGACGAGACTCGTGACCTCGATTGGGTTTCCGCCGCTGTAAGGGAGGAAGGCGCGCGAGTGGGCGTTGCTGTCCTGGTCAGCGAGTTCGGCCTGCCAGTCGGACCAGGTTCGGGTGAGCAGATTTCCCAGCAGGCTGGAAGTGGTGTCGGTCGGTGGGGCGTAGACGGAGTCGATCAGTTTCCTGGTATCCGAGGGGGTGGAGATCCTGAACCTGCAGTCCGCCTCGGCGCGCTCATGGAGGGCTCGCCAGGTGGCGGCGAGCGTGTAAGGAGCGTAGACGTAGGCGTCCGGGTTGCCCGGCTCATCGATCTGTGGGGCTGGGGGCTCTACCAAGGGGAGGTCGTCGGCACCGCGGTTCCACAGCACTGTCATGCGGGCTTCCTGGAAGCCGGCCGGGCGGTCGGCGTCGTTCACCGCGTGACGGTGGAGGCGGCCACGACGCTGGAGAAGCAGGTCAATGGGGGCGAGGTCGGTGTAGAGACGGTCCGCGTCGATGTCGAGGGACTGCTCGATGATCTGGGTACCGATGACGATCAGGCGCTGGGGACGTTGTGGATTGCGGTTGTGGCGATCGTCGTGGGGGCCGAGCAGGGTTGTGATGCGTTCTTCGATGGGGAGGCGGTCCCGGGGTAGCAACTGGCCGTGGACGAGGAGGATGTCGCTGCTTCGCCAGCCGTACGCCGTTGCCTGTTTCAGTAGGGCCGTGTACACGTCTCTCGCTGAAGAGACGCGGTTGCGGACGACAGTGATGATTCCTCCGGCGGCCGCTTCGGTGAGCAGGTTTTCGGCGAGTTCGTCGGGCCCGGGGTCTGGCAGGAGGTCGACCGTGGTGTTCGTGGGCTCGGGCTGATCGGTGGGCACCGGGCGGCGTACGGTGCCGTGTTGGTCCACGACGGTGATGGGGCCGGCTGCGCCGAGTGTGTCCGGCGTAGTGCGGTGCCCGGAGCACCATGCGGTGATCAGGGCCTGTCGGGCGTCGGCGGGCAGGGTGGCGGACAGCACGACGACTGATGCGCCGGCGTCGGCGAGCCAGGAGATCGTGGCGCTGAGCAGGCATCGTTGGAAGAGCTCGTAGGCGTGTGCCTCATCGATGATCACGGTCTTGTTGGCCAGTCCGAACAAGCGCAGGAACCAGTGGCGCGAGGGCTGGGAGGCGAGGGTGATCTGGTCGACGGTGCCGATACCGAAGGGGGAGACGAGACCGCGGCAGCGCAGCAGATACCAAGGGTCGAGGACGATGCGACGCTCCTGCGCGAGGTCGTCACACTCCAACATCGGATCGCTGATGGAGTCCAGGCTGCTGAGGCTGTCCATGTCTCCCAGCACGCCGCGGGCACCGTCGATGAGCTGGTGGACGAGGGGGGTGACGCTTGCGGTGTGGTGCACCACGGCGAGGTTAGCGGTCGTGGAGTTGCCCAGGGATGCGCCGAGGAAGGTACGGATCTCGTGGGCCGTCTGGTCGGTGGCCGCCCGGGTGGGCATGGCCATGTAGAGGCCGTGGTGTCCGCAGGACCGGGCCAGGTGGTGGGCGCAGGACAGGGCGAGGCGTGTCTTGCCGGAGCCTGTGTCGGTCTCGATCAGTACAAGGGCGGAGCCGGCGGCCGGGAGGGCGGCCATCGCAGCAGCTTGGAACGGGAGCGGGTTGGGGGTGTCCGTGAACATCGACGACCATGTCATGGGTTCGGGACGCCACGACTCCAGATGGAGGTCGGTGACGGCTTGGGCCGCCTGGCGCTTGGAGTCGTCCCACCACTGCTCGACAGGTTTGTCGAGGCTGCGATAGGTGAAGCGGCTTACATCGGAGGCAGCCCAGTCCGCGAGGACCACCAATCCCGCAAAGAGTGGGAGAGCGCTCGGACGCTCTGGCCGGACGACGTGGGGTAGCCGGGTGAGGTCGAGGTCCAGCAGGCGGGCGAGGTTGTCGAGGATTGCCCTATGGTCCGGCTCCCACACTCTGGGCCGGGCTGCTTTGAGCGCGTTCCCGATCGTGTCGGCGTTCGGGATGTGCCCGTGGTGACCGCCGAGGAGGGTCGCAACAGTGTGGAGCCCGTCGTGACGTGGCCCGTTCCCGAGGCATGCGTAGCAGGTACAACCGAGCAGTCGCGGAAGACATGCGGCAGTCATGTGCTCATGGCGAGCGAATGGTTCGGCGTCCAGCCGAGCAGCCAGGGGCACTCGGGCTGCGCGGGCCGCGGTCTCCCATTGCAACCCTGCCCGTCTCAGCGCTTCGGCGTCCTTGGCGTAGCGGGCGCGCTTCCCGAACCGGCGCAAGAAGCAGCTTGAGGCCTTGCCGAGGTCGTGGAGCGCGGCGAAGAACATCACCACACGGCGGGCGAGAACGGCGTCCTCATCGCCGAATGCCTCCGTGAGCCGGGCCCGTACGGAGACCGAGAGATAGCGGTCCCATAGCTCCCCGGCGCACGCGGCTGTGTCCAGCAGATGGGCGAACAGGGGGTTCCATGGCTCTTCGCCCCTGCCTCGGCTGATCCCTTCGCGGTCGGTCTTGCCCCAGGGCAGCAGCCATCGGTATGCGCCAGATCCTGTTTTTTGATGATCAATCACATCAAAGCCCTCTTTTGTAGTAGCGTCGCATCCCCGCCTCGGACCGTCACACAGGGATCAAGTTCTGTCTCATGCCTGCCCGTTATGACCCGCGTAGCGAAGCCTGCCTCATGGCACTGACAGCGGCCGCCAGGCCGCAGGTCACCAAGATCAGCCTGGTTCAGGCTCTGGAAGACTCCGACGCGTTCACCGCTATCGCGGGCGCCACTCCGGGCGAGACCGTGGCGGTGATCGAGTACTTGCTGGCGCTGCTCTACGCCTCCGACCACGTACCCCGCACGGATTCGGAGTGGCGTGAGTGGGTCCTGCGGGGGGCGTCGCTGGCACCCGCCGCGGCATGGCTTCGGAACGACGCCGATGAGCGCTGGAACCTCTTCGATCCAGTGCACCCACTGGGGCAGAACATCGCTCTCGCCCCTTTCATGGCCGAGCAGGGCGTCGGCCCGGCGCAGATCGTGATCGAGCAGGCCGGCGACTACAACCAGTTCTTCGATCACCGGCATCTACATCATGCGCACCCCGTGCCTGCGGACATCGCCTTCCGGGGTCTGCTCACCCAGATGTCGTACGGGCTCGGGGGCAACGCGAAGGTCGGAAAGGACTGGCTGGGGCCCTTGTTGCATCCTCAGTCAGTGGCGAGGCTCGGTGGACGGGTCCGTGTCCTGGCACTCGGCCGGACCCTGGGCGAGACGCTCCGGCTCAACCTGGCTCCGGGTACCAGGCGGCCCAATGACGGGCTCAACTACTCGTGGACCGGTGGCCGTTCCCGTCGTACCTTCCGAGGTCGGAAGGTCACACGCCTCCCCGACGGGCCTGCCGATGCCCATTCGTACCTCTGTCGGTCCATGCTTCTGCACCCGACTCGGATGAGCGACGGCAGTCTCGGCGTCGACCGTGTGCTGATGGGCAGTGGCGAAGTGCTGCCGGACTTGCCTGGGGAGTTCTGCCAGGACGCCGTCATGGTCAAGCGCGGCTCCAAGGGCAAGGTCAACTGGGTACAGCTCAGGCCAAGTGCCGATCGCGCTATGTGGCGTGAGGCGCATGCGCTGTACGCAACCGTGGCGGAACGGACCAAGGACAAGGACCTGTACAACCGGCTCGCCCTGCTTCCCGGAACGCGCGTCCAGTTGTGGGCCGTTGGTCTGATCGCGCGTAGGTCCACTCCTGTCGCGTGGGTGGCGGATGAGTTCCCGTACGTACCGGGTCAGGAGATGGAGTTCCGGGAGGTCTCGGAGGGTGGGTCGGCCATCTGCGAATACATTGCCCGGGCTCTGTGGAAGGCTGCGGACACAGCACGCGTCATCATTTATCCGAACCCCAAGCCTTCCGACATCAAGCAACAGACCGTGCGATTCAACGGCACGGCCGATATGTGGGCGGGTGCCGGTGACCACTTTCATGTGCTGCTCGACGCTGTTGCCGAGGGGCTCGAGCCTGCCGAAGCCCTCGTCGGCTTCGCGGCCGAGATCGCGGCTCTCGCTCGTACATCATTGAACAACCGTCTCGACTCACTCCCCTCCCATGGATCCGGCCTGCAGGCCCGCCTTCAGGCTCAGGACCGATTGCGGGGATCGCTGACCGGAAGCAGGGCGCCCCATTTCCTCCAGGAGGCCGCACGTGTCCCACGCTGACGAAGGGCTTGATGAATACCCTGCCGAACTTACCCAGATCATCGCCGGGGCGTCGGCTGACGAGCGGCCTCCGGCCGAAAGGCTCAACGCATGGTTGCGCGGCCTCGTCCACAGCCACGAGTACGGAACGCTGGCCGACCTGCGTCGTCTGACCGTCCCGCGACGCTCCCGCTCCCGTCGATCGGCGCCGAACCAAGCACGGCTGCTGGCCGCCAACTTCGCTCCTCAGGAGCACCAGCGGGCGATCTATGAGGGCGTCGCGTTTCTCTTCGCGCGGTACCACGCTGGAGCAACGCACCCCCATGCAGCCTACGGAGACATGGGCCACGCCCTGCGTAAGGTCGGCAGCATTGCGGGGCGTGGCCCCAAGGATCCCGGTGCCAAGCGACTACTCGATCGCCTGGCGGCCGCACGCGACATTCCATGGCGGCATCTTCAGCACGCGGTGGAGCGCATGCGCGCCGGAGACACCGCCCCACCGTCCTGGGCTCAGCTCGCCGACGACCTCACCGACTGGAAATCCCGCGATCGCGATGTGCCCGAAACGTGGGCCCGCTCCTTCTACACCCCGACGTTCGACAAGAAGAACGGAAACCTCGTATGACCGCCGCCCAGGAAGCTCCAGTCGGCCACCAATTCCTCTCCCTGCACGCCATCGAGACGCTGATCGCAGTGCTGCCCGTACGTGATGAAAACGGCCAGCCCAAGAGCATTCCCTTCGGCGGCGAGGAACGCCACATGGTCACTTCTCAGTCCCGACGGCGTGCCGAACGAACGTACAGCCGGGACCGGGCCAATGCCGGCGAGGGCCCGCTGACCCCATACACCATGGGCATTCGCACCCGCGAGTGGGCGCTGCTCACCGCCGACGCCCTGGTAAAGCGCGGGTGGGAGGACAGGGAGGAGGCGGTTGCCGCCGCCAAGGCGGTCTTGGAAGGCATCGGGCTCAAGTTCGGCGACAAGGAGCGGACGCGAGACCTGACCAAGGTGCTGCTCTTCGCTCCCGAAGACGCCGGAGACAAGATTGCGAAAGTCCTCGATGAGAACCGAGAGGCTGCCTCCACCTGGGTAGCGGAGTTCGCGAAGGCAAAAGCGGCGGCTGAGGCGCGCAAGGCCAATAAGCGTGGCAGAGACAGGAAGGCCAGCGGCGACGAAACACCGAGCGAGGTGCCCGACACTGAAGCGGATGAACCTGGCGAGGGCAAGGAAGCCAAGGACAAGCTACCGCCGCTGCCCAAGGAGCTCAGGGCGGGGGTCCTGGCTGCCCTCGCCCCGGCCGATGCTATCGACATCGCCCTGTATGGTCGGTTCCTCGCAGGGATCGCCGACTCCCCTGACGTCGACGGGGCAGTACAGACCGGCGCGGCCTTCACCGTGCACGCCGCCGAGCAGGTGGACGATTTCTACAGCGCGGCGGACGACGCCAAACTGCGCCGTAAGGCGAGCGCTCTGGACTACCTCGACGCAGCCGATGACGGCGGAGCCGGAATGACCGGCTACCAGTCCTTGATCTCTGGAACCTTTTACCGTCATGCTGCCCTCGACCGGAACCGGCTCCGCTTCAATCTCCAGCTCGGCGGAATGGCTCCGGAGCGAGTGGAAGAGGCCGCCCGAGCCGCCGAGCGGGAGTTCATCGAGGCGTTCGTCAATGCCGTCCCGGCAGCGAAGAAGAACACCACCGCCTCCACCGGCACCCTGCCCAAGTTCGTCCTGGCCTTCGACGGCAAGCGTCCATTCAATTACGCCGCGGTCTTCGAGCGCCCTGTCGACGAGCAGTCCGAAGGCCCGGCCAGCCTCGTCGCGGTCCGGCGCGTGCTGGCGCAGCACCGCCTGGTGACACGCAAGCGCGCTGACATCGCCCCTGGCTGTGCCCTCACCTACGACGTGGACGTGGAAGATCTCTTCGGCGAACTCCTCAGCGCCGGGGACTTGGTCCCTGAGCCGGTCGACACTGTCGAGGAACTGACCCGGGCATGACCGCATTCACTCTGATCGCGCGTCTGGCCGGGCCTCTTCAGTCGTGGGGCGTCGCGTCCCGGTTCGACCGCCGGGACACCCTCGTCCATCCCACCAAGTCCGGTTTCGTCGGCCTCCTCGCTGCTGCCTTGGGACACGACCGCTCCGAAGACCTCGACCGCCGCCTGCTCGAGCTGCGTTTTGCCGTCCGCGCAGACAAACCGGGGAAGTCCGTACAGGACTTCCACCTCGTCGGCGGAGGACGCTACCCCGTACGTCCTCGAGACCTGATCACCGACCATCGTCGCTCCAACCGGGCTGCTCGGGGGCTCGAAGCGGGTACGGGGGACTTCTTCGGCAGCACCGCCGAGCATCACCTGCCGGGCTGGTACGGGGCGCCCAAGAACATCGCTCCCGACCCCGACAGCGGGGTCCTGATAGCCAAGAACCTCAGCCGGGATCCCATGACCACCTCCCGGAGCTACCTCGCCGACGCGGCGTTCGTCGCTGCTGTCGAGCACTCCGATCGTGACTACCTGGAGAAACTCTCCGCGGCGTTGGAGCAGCCCCAAAGCCTGCTCTGGCTCGGACGCAAATCGTGTCCACCTGCTGGCGAGATTTCAGGCGGTGTCCACCCCGGAACCGTTGAGGAGGTACTGGCCGCCACCGCGCTCCTGCCCAACAAAACCACCGACCGCCCCTGGTGCTGGCTGGAAGTCCCACCGGGCACCCCCGGAGCCGTCCGCGTCAACGACCAACCCGTTTCTTTCGACCTCGACCACACCACCTACGCCCCGCGCTGGGAGCAGCGCACCCGTATCTCCCCCGGGCAGTCCATCGGATGGGACCAGCTTCTATGACCACGACCTCGTCACGACCGGTCCGGGCGGCCCAGTTCATCGCCTGCCACAGCATCCTCCAACTCGACGCCCGGCACCCGCTGGCCCAACGGTCTGTTCTTGACCCGCACATCATGCACCGCACAGTCATGTCCGGCTTCTACGGATGGGTGGAGCCGGACGGTCCCGAGCCCAGGGCCCAGATGGGCATTCTCAACCTGTGGAGTCTCGACTTGCGCAGCAACAAGCTGCTCATCGTCGTCCAGTCCCGGGTCCAGCCCGACTGGTCCTCCATCCCCTCCAAGGCTCTCCTCGAAGACATCGCGGTCCTGCCCATCGACATGCACATCCAGCAAGGCGAGACCTTCACCTTCCGCACCGTGGTCAACCCGGCCCGCGAACGCCAGGTTTGGAAGGAGACTCCACAGGGCCGCCAGCTCACCCGCCAAAGGCTCGCCGACACCACCCCCAAGCACGCCCGCGAATGGCTCGCCGACCGCCTCCAGCCTGAGGGCGCCGAACCCGTTGGCCGCGCCGGTATCCGCCGGATCGGTGCCACCGGCGACACCTCCACCATGGCTGTCCGCATCCTCCCCAAGCTCACCTTCGGCGAGCGCCACCGTGGCCAGAAACTAGGCCGCGCTGAAATCCGCGGCGCCCTGACCGTCACCGACCCCGACGCTTTCACCCATGCCCTGGCCAACGGCATCGGCCGCGCCCGTGCGTACAGCTCCGGCCTGGTTCTGGTCGGGCGGCAGGGCGGTGATGGAGGCAGAGCGTGATGTACGAGTGGTCCAGCAGCGGATCGATGTGTTCCCCGCTTGAGTGGGGATAGTCCCGTCGTACGAGTCACCAGGGCGGCGCCAGTTACCTGATCCCCGCGACCGCAGGGATGCTTCCAAGGCCGAGACCCCATTGGACACGTTCAACGAGACGTTCCCCGCCAGCATGCGGGGCAGTTTCGGCATGGCGGACAACGCTCCGGCGGTCCAGGCGTCGTCCCCGTGCGCGCGGGGATGGTTCTTGGGTTCACCGACCTGGAATGGGCCGTCGGCACTGCTCCCCGCACCCGCGGGGATGGTCCCGTTGTGAGAGTTAGCCGCTCAACGTGAGAAGCCTGCTCCCCGCACCCGCGGGGATGGTCCCGCCGAGGGAGTGCCAGCCAATCCACCAGCCGCCTGCTCCCCGCACCCGCGGGGATGGTCCCGATTCGAGCGGGCGGCGACGCGGCCCGACAAACTGCTTCCCGCACCCGCGGGGATGGTCCCTACCAAGGCTCCTCTGGAGCCTGGGGCTCCTACTGCTCCCCGCACCCGCGGGGATGGTCCCGTCAAACAGACCCGGCCGGATGGGGAAAGCCTCTGCTCCCCGTACCCGCGGGGATGGTCCCCAGCCGAGGGCGCCGGTGCCGCCGATGACGGCCTGCTCCCCGCATCCGCGGGGATGGTCCCGCCGGCGGCCGCCCTTCGGCCTCCAGCCTCCGTTGCTCCCCGCACCCGCGGGGATGGTCCCAACGGGTGGTGGCTCTACAACGGCACCGAGGGCTGCTCCCCGCACCCGCGGGGATGGTCCCTCGCCCGCACCCGCGCCGAACTACGCGCCGGTCTGCTCCCCGCACCCGCGGGGATGGTCCCGCCTCGTCGGCACCAGGTGCGGATGGTCGGGACTGCTCCCCGCACCCGGCGGGGATGGTCCCACGATCTCGGTGATCGGCCCGGCGGTGAGCTGCTGCTCCCCGCACCCGCGGGGATGGTCCCGAGCAGGTTCAGCAGGCCGAGCGGAGCCTGGCCTGCTCCCCGCCCCCGCGGGGATGGTCCCGCACCGCCCGAACCGCGACACCATGAACCCACCTGCTCCCCGCCCCCGCGGGGATGGTCCCGACGTCATCAGCGCGGGCATGATCGCGACCTGCTGCTCCCTGCACGCGCGGGGATGGTCCCACGGGAGGCTGCCAGTCGGTCGTACGCTCAGTTGCTGGGAACGGTCCGTCGTCGCAGCCGTTTCGCCGGGGACATCGCCGCTGTTGCGTGAGCTGCGCGACGGTGGCGATCGCCGACTGCTGGATGCGTGCTGGATCGGGCGTTACCAGGGGACGTTTCTGCAGGTCACTGCGGAGTCGTCGATGTTCCGCTTCAACGTCTAGTTCCTCCCCGAGCTCGCCCCCTGATCGACATTTGCGCAGTTCAGGGGGCGGTTTGCTGCTTGGATTCGTGCGTTGCGGCGGAATGTTCAAGGTCGGGGTTCGCGAGATGCGACGCAGCGTTTGTGCAAGTCAGGGCGTTGCCGCCCGACTTGTTGAATCCGGGCGGGGTTTCCGGTTGCTGGATTTTTGCTGGTTCGGTCGGCGTGGCTGAGCGGCCTCTGGGAAGTGAGGCCCCCCATGCCGCCCGGCACGGCAGCTCGCTGCCTTGTCGGAGTCGCCCGCTACGCCGCGGCAGGGGGTGCCTCCCCCAGTTACCGCCGGAAGGTGCCCTGCACCGGACGACGCGGGGACGCACCCCACTTCCCCGATCGCCAACCTGCTGGGGTTCGTCGTCGGCCACGTGCTCTACACCGGACAGCAGACCTTGCCGCATCGGCCACACCGGGATGCTGCAACGGGCCTGGGACAGGGTGCTGGAAACCAAGCCGGTGCTGCTGGTCCTCATCGGCTCGGATCTGTCGATGATGGAGGCGCCGCTCACTCTTCGCGTGCCGGCTGTTGTGCGGGGCGGCCCGGGCTGAGGGCGGCTGCGGTGGCGGTGACGTGCCCGTTGCCTGGCGGCTACTCGCCGAGCTGCTTGGCCGCTCAGGATCTTCAGCTGTCGGTTGCTTGAGTGATCGATGGGCCATCATTCGTCCGAATGCCGCCACCTTATCGGCTATTTGCCCATAAGGAGTCCGTCTAAATGACCATCGATCTTGGCGGTAGAGGTAGCAGGTAGCGGTTACACAGCGCGCACCGTCCGCCGCCATCTCCCGCACGATGCTCGTGCCGTCTTGCGTAGGGCCGAACCGCCCGTCTTTGCGCCGGGCTCTCGATTCACCCTCCAGGCCGAGGCAGCGTGCCTTAGCGTGTTGCGGCATGACGGTGCTGATCATCGGTGGCAGCGGGTTCTTGGGGACGGAGCTGCTGCGCGAGGCGCGCGCCAAGGGCTGGGACACGGCTGCGACGTTCCACTCCCGCCCTGGCGACCCCGCAGCCGCCGCCTGGCACCAGCTGGACATCCGCGATCCCGTACGCGTGGAGGCGGTGCTGACCGTGGTGGCGCCGCACGCGGTGATCAACGTGACCAGCGGCGGGGCGGACTGGAAGGTCACCGCGGACGGTTCCATCCACATCGCCATGGCCATCGCGAAGCTCGGGATCCGTCTGGTGCACGTCTCCAGCGACGCCGTCTTCTCCGGCAGCCGGGTCCACTACGACGAGACCTGCGCCCCAGACCCGATCACGCCGTACGGGGCCGCGAAGGCCGCCGCCGAGACAGCCGTGCGGCTCCTGTGTCCGGACGCGGCCGTCGCCCGCACCTCGCTGATCATCGGGAACGGCCAGTCCGAACACGAACGCCTGGCGCACGCGCTGATCGCCGGAACGGGGGAAGGTGTTCTCTTCACCGACGACGTGCGCTGCCCCGTGCACGTCGAGGACCTGGCCGCCGCCTTGTGGGAACTCACGCGATCGGACGGGGTCGGCCTCTTCCACCTTGCCGGCCCCGACGCTCTCAGCCGTTACGACCTCGGTGCGCGCATCGCCCGGCGCGACGGCCTGGACGCATCCCGTCTGCCGTCTGGGCGCCGAGCGGACACGCGCCTGGCCCGGGCCACTCGACGTGCGCCTCGACAGCCGCGCTACTGAGCTTCGCCTGACCACCAGGCTCCGTGGTGCCCGGGAGTTCCTTGGCGAGGCGTAGGAGAAGTGCGGGCTCCCCTGGCGGGCACCGTGATGCTGGCCTTGGCCCCTGCGTGGCACGACCGGCCCGGTGCCGCACGGCCGGAGGGAGGCGTCACACTAACATCAATGTTGCTAACGTTGATGTTAGTATCATGGATGGAGGTCGGTAGGCATGGCGGACTTTGTAGGCCGTCGGCAGGAACTGGCGACGTTGGAGCGAGAGCTGCGGAAGGTCGCGGCAGGGGTTGGCGGGGAGCGGCCCGGTCGGTGCGTGATGTTGCGCGGGCGGCGCCGAGTGGGCAAGTCGCGACTGGTCGAGCGGTTTGCGGAGCACTCCGGAGCCCCGTTCCTGTTCTACGCGGCCACTGGTGCGTCCCCCAGGGATGATCTGGCGCGGCTGGCTCGGGACGCCCAGGCATCGACGCTGCCGTTGGCGGGGCTGGTGGCCGCCGCGCGGCCGGAGAGTTGGGATGCCGCGTTCGACGTGCTGGCTGCGGCGCTGCCCGCTGACCGGGCGAGCGTGCTGGTCATCGATGAAGTGCCGTACCTGATGGATACCGGTGGCGCCTTTGAGGGGATGCTGCAGCGGGCCTGGGACCGGGTGCTGGAAACCAAGCCGGTGCTGCTGGTCCTCATCGGCTCCGATCTGTCGATGATGGAGGCGCTGAACAGCTACGGGCGACCCTTCCATCAGCGCGGCCGGGAGATGGTGCTGGGACCACTCAACCCCGCCGAGGTGGGACAGATGCTTGGGCTGGATCCGGCGGAAGCTTTCGACGCTGCGCTGGTCACCGGCGGGCTACCGTTGATCTGCGCGGAGTGGCCGCGTGGCGCGGGGCTGTGGGATTTCCTCGGCGAGGCGCTGAGTGATCCGGTCTCCGCCCTGCTGGTGTCGGCCGAGCGCTCGCTGGCTGCCGAATTTCCGCCGCAGGCCCAGGCGCGTACGGTGCTGGCGGCCATCGGCAGCGGCGAGCGGACCTTCACCAACATCGCCCGTGCGGCCGGCGGAATCGGGGCCACGCCACTGCAGCGAGCGCTGGAGCTGCTGACGGACAAGCGGATCGTCGCCGCGGAGCTGCCCGTATCGCTGCGTCCGTCGAAGGATCGCCGCTACCGGGTGACAGATCCCCACCTGCGGTTTTGGCTGCATCTGCTCGGCCCGTCCATGGAGGAGATCGAGCGGGGGCGGGGCGATCTGACCCTGGCGCGCATCCGGGAGAACTGGACCAGCTGGCGCGGCCGGGCCGTCGAGCCCCTTGTCCGTGAGGCCCTGGCACGGATACTGCCCGATGACCGGCTGCCCGCGGCCCCCGCAGTGGGCGGCTACTGGACCCGCACCAAGGACGTCGAGATCGATATCGTCGGGGCGGATCGCGCCCCAATTGCCAAGGAGCTGCTCTTCGTCGGCTCCATCAAGTGGCTGGAGCAGTCGCCCTTCGACCGGCACGACCTGGCAGCTCTTCATCGACACCGGGCCGCTCTCACCGACGAACCCGTTCCGGTGATGGCGGTCTCGCGAAGCGGCGTGGACTCTCTGGGCCTCGATGCCGCATACGGCCCCGGCGATTTGCTCACCGCCTGGCCGTTGTGAGTGGCGGGTTGCGAGGCGCGGGGATGGTCCCACGCGAGGCTGCCAGTCGGTCGTACGCTCAGTTGCTGGGAACGGTCCGTCGTCGCAGCCGTTTCGCCGGGGACATCGCCGCTGTTGCGTGAGCTGCGCGACGGTGGCGATCGCCGACAGCCGGATACGTGCTGGATCGGGCGCCACCGGGGGACGTTTCCGCAGGTCACTGCGGAGTTGTCAATGTTCCGCTTCAACGTCTAGATCTGGCAAACGTGCAGGTCAAAAGGGGTCGGGCTGGGAAGTGCCCGACCCCTTTGGCGATCTCGCGGCGGATCGTTGCTGGATTTTCCGAGTTGGTGTCGGATGTGCTCTCAGCTGCCGTAGACGGTGGAGCGGTGCCCGACGTGGACCACCCACACCACCAGCTCGCCGTTGTCGATCGTGTAGATCACGCGGTAGTCACCCACTCGGAGACGGCGTCTGTCGGGCTGGGACACGAGGGCCGTGGTGTTGAAGCCGAACGGGTCGCTCTCCAGCTCGGTCAGCTTGGCCAGGATGCGAAGGGCGATGTCCCGGGGGACCTTCCGCAGCTCGGCCTGGGCCTCGGGTCGGAAGACGGTGCGGTACTCACTCACTGCGCGCCAGCGTCTCCCTCATGACGTCCTCGATGGGGACGCCGGCTGCCGAATTTGCCATGCGCTCATCGATGATGCGGTTGATCTCGCGCTCTTCCCACTCCTGGTACCGGCGCAGCACCTCGATGGAAACGACGGCGGCGACCTGCTTGCCCCGGCGGGTGATCACCGTGGGCACGTCATCTCGGTCGGCCCGCTCCACAACCTCGGCCAGGTGTGCGCGGACGTCGCGGATGGACTCTATGGGCAGTGGCTGCGTCATGCGCCTAAGCGTACCAAGCGTCACAGGTGTACACATGGTCCACCATGTGGCGGCGGGGGAGCAGGGTGGTCACGGCGCAGCCGTGTGGTCGCTGGATCCGACCTCCAGGCAGCAGTTGACAAAGTCCTGGACGACCGGGTTGTCGTCATCGGGCGGGGTCCAGGCGACGGCGACCCGGCTCGGGCTGACTCCGGTGACGGGGCGGTAGACGATGCCGGGGCGGGCGTAGAAGCGGGCGGCGGATTCGGGGGCGAGGGCGATGCCGTAGCCGTTGGCGATGGCGTTGAGCCAGTCGTCGGGCTGGTCGGTGACGGCGCCGACGCGGACCGGGTGGTCTTCGCGTTCGTCGGCGGCCAGCCAGTAGTCGCGCCAGGGGCCCGATTCGGCCGGGGCCGCGACGAAGGGCTCGTCCCAGAGGGCGCGGAAGGGGATCACGTCGCGGGCGGCCAGCGGGTGCGCCGTGGCGAGGGCGACGCAGCGGGGTTCGGTGAACAGGGGCGTCACACGCAGGGTGTGCTGGCCGGGGAAGGGGAGGCGTACGAGGGCGACGTCGGCCTCTCCGTCGGCCAGGCCCGCCGAGGGGTTGGCCCAGGAGGCCTGGCGCATCTGGGCGCGCCAGCCCGGTCGGCGGCGGGAGAACTCGGCGACGATGGGCTGGGTCGCCTCGTTGGCCCCGCTGGCCACGAAGCCGATGCGCAGCACACGGGCGGCCCGGCTCGCGGCGGCCTTCGTCTCGCGCAGGATCCGGTCCCAGCCGGCCAGCAGGGCGGGTGCCCGCTCGGCCAGGGCGCGGCCCGGTTCGGTGAGGGTCATACCGGAGCGGGAGCGGGTGAACAGCGCCGTGCCGAGCTGGGTCTCCAACTGCTTGATCTGCTTGGTCAGCGCGGGCTGGGAGACGAACAGCCGCTGGGCCGCGTGGGTGAGGTTCCCTTCCTCCGCGACGGCGACGAAGTAGCGCAGCAACCGCGTGTCGATGTCCATGCCGTCAGGTTATGGAGGCAGGTATTGGACGGCGCTCCGAGCCCTGACGAGGCTGGTTGGCGGGGACAGATTGGCGGGGACAGAGAGGAAGGGGCGCGAGTGTTCAGCGTGTACGTGGCCGTCACCGTCGTCGCGATCGTGGCGAATGCCGGGGTCGCGGTGGTGGATCTGGCGAAGGCGGAGTTCGTGCTCGCGAACTCGGCGGAAGTGGGTGTTCCGCGGGGCTGGATCCCCTGGCTCGCCGGGCTCAAGGCCGCTGGGGCCGCCGGGCTGCTGCTGGGGCTTGCGGGCGTCCGGTTCATCGGGGTCGCTGCCGCGGTGGGGCTGGTGCTGTTCTTCGTCGGTGCCGTCGGGGCGCATATGCGCAAGCGCGTCTTCCACAACATCGCGTTTCCCGTGGGGTATCTGGGGCTGGCTGTCGCGGCTCTCGTCCTTGCTCTGGTGCGGTAGCCGCGCTGTGGTGCGGTAGCAGGCCGTACGGCCGGCGGGGAGAATGTCACTGATGCGCGTTTCTCTGGTCCAGCTCTCGGTCTCGGACGCCGAATCCGCCGACGACCGCCGGGCACGTGCCGCCGCATTGGTCCGCGGCCGGGCGGGCGACGACATCGTGGTGCTGCCCGAGCTCTGGACGACCGGCGCCTGGGCCTACGACGACTGGCAGACCGGCGCCGAGCCCATCAGCACCGACGGGCCGACCCTGCGCGCCATGTCGGCCGCGGCCAGATCCGCGGCCGTGTGGTTGCACGCGGGCACGGTGGTCGAGCGCGACGGCGACGGCGCGCTCTACAACACCGCGCTCGACCTGCGGTTTCCCGAGCTGTTCCGGGCCCTGGTCGATGCCGGGACGGAGATCCTGGCCGTGCCCGCCGCCTGGCCGGCCCGGCGCCGCGAACAGTGGCGGATCCTGGTGCGCGCCCGTGCGGTCGAGGAGCAGGCCGTCGTCCTGGCGTGCTGCGCCGCGGGGACCCACGGCGGGATGGAGCAGGCGGGCGGCAGTCTGGTGGTCGATCCATGGGGCACGGTGCTCGCCGAGGCCGGGACCGGCGAGGAGATCCTGACCGCTGAGGTCGAGATGGAAGCGGTCGCGGCGATCCGTACGGAGCTTCCGGTCCTGCGGGACCGCGTCCTCGCCATCCCGGCACCCGGCGCGGGGCGCTCAGGGCGGCCGTAGCCCTGGGCGATCGCATTACGGCCGCCTCGGCTTGGCGTCCTTGTCACGGCTTCTTCGGCTTGGCGTCCGCGTACAGCCAGACGTCGAAGAGGTCCTTGAGGTCGTTGCCCGACTTCTTCTCGCACAGCGCGATGAACTGCGCGGTGTCGACGTTGCCGTGGCGGTGGTCCCGGGTCCAGGCGCGCAGGATGGCGAAGAAGGTCCTGTCGCCGACGGCCTCGCGCACCTTGTGCAGCACCATCGCGCCGCGCCCGTAGACGGGCGGGTCCGAGACCCGGCCGGCGCTGGGCGGGGCGGCGGGCGGGAAGTCCCAGATGCCCTCGCTCTCGTCGTCCGTGCCGTCGTAGAAGTCGTCGAAGGTCTCCTGGGCGGTGCGGCCGTCGTGATCCTCCTCCCACAGCCACTCGGCGTAGGTGGCGAACCCTTCGTTGAGCCACATGTCCTTCCAGGTCCGGGGCGTCACGGAGTTGCCGAACCACTGGTGGGCGAGTTCGTGCACGATCAGCGGTTCGCTGGGCGGGGACGGGTAGAGCGGTTTGGTCTGGGTCTCCAGGGCGTAGCCGAGGTCGGGCAGGTCGGCGACGATCGCGCCGGTGGAGGAGAAGGGGTACGGGCCGAAGGTCCGGGTCTCCCAGTCGATGACATCGGTGACCTGGTCGGGGACGTCGGCGGCCCGGTCGGCCAGTTCGGGTTCTACGGCGACGTACTGGGGGAGCGTGCCATCGGTGGTCGTGGTGTGGATGTCGAAGTCGTCGATGGCGACGGTGGCCAGATAGCTCGCCATGGGCTCGCCGGTGTGCCAGCGGAAGGTGGTGTGGTCGCCATGATCGCTGCGCCGCGCCAACTCGCCGTTGGATACGGCGGTGTAGCCCTGGGGGACGGTGATGGTGATGTCGTACGCGGCCTTGTCGGAGGGGTGGTGGTTCCCCGGGAACCAGGCCATGGAGCCGGTGGGTTCGCCGACCGCCACGGCCCCGTCGGCCGACTTGATCCAGCCCTCCTCCGAGCCGTCCGGGTCCGTGATGGTCTTCGGCTTGCCGTCGTAGACGACCGTGGCCTTGAACGTACGGCCCTTGGGGAGGGCGGCGGCGGGGGTGAGCGTCAGCTCCGTGCCGCTGCGCGCGGTCTTCGCGGGTCGGCCGTCGACCGTGGCCTCGCGCACCCGCAGTCCGGCGAGGTCCAGGTGGAAGGAGGTCAGGGCGCGGGTGGTGCGGGCGGTGAGTTCGGCGGTGCCCTTGAGGCGGTGGGAGTCGGGGACGTAGTCGAGGGTGAGGCGGTAACGGGATATGTCGTAGCCGCCGTTGCCGAGCTTGGGGAAGAGCGGATCGCCGACCCCGGCGGTGCCGGGCCGTGCCCCGGAGACCCCGGGGGCGTTGCCGGCGGCATCCTTGGCCCCCGCGCCGCCGGTGCACGCGGCGCACAGCAGCAGGGCGAGGGCGGCGGGCAGTGGCCGCGGGGTGGGGCGAGTGCGCACGGCGGGCTCCTGTGGGGGGACCGGCGGATGAACGGCGGTGTACGGCGATGCTCGCCAGTGTGGCGGCGATGTACGGCGATGCAACGCTGCCTTACGGCGATGGTCAGGCGTTGATCGCCATTGATACCGACCTTATGCGTCGTTGTCGAAGTAAACGTCTCTGAGCTGCAGTTCACCACTTCCGGTGAAGCTCTGGCCCTCAGTTGCGGATGACAACCCTCGGTTGCGAAGCTGTTGCCGATTGTCAACCGCTGGGAGCGCTCGTGGCCTTTGGTGATCAGCCCGCATATCTCCGAGTCGCCGACGACCTCCGGAAGAAGATCACCACCGGCGAGCTGCCACCGCAGACCCGCCTCCCCTCCCAGGCCCGGATCCGTGAGGAGTACGGGGTCTCCGACACCGTCGCCCTCGAGGCGCGCAAGGTGCTGATGGCCGAGGGGCTGGTCGAGGGCCGTTCCGGCTCCGGCACCTACGTCCGCGCGCGGCCCGTCCCGCGCCGTCTGGTCCGTACGGGCTTCCGCGACGGCGACCGGTCCAATCCGTTCCGCCAGGAGCAGGCCGACGACCGGATCATCGGCACCTGGGAGTCCAGCAGCGAGCGGGAGGAGGCCGGGCGCGAGACCGCGCTCCGGCTGGGTATCGCGCCAGGGGAGCGGGTCATGCGCACCCGGTATGTGTTCCGGGCCGCCGGGGACGCGGTGATGATCTCCACCTCCTGGGAGCCGCTTGCCCTCACCGGCCGCTCGCCCGTGATGCTGCCCGAGGAGGGGCCGCTGGCCGGGCGTGGTGTGGTCGAGCGGATGGCCGCGATCGACGTCGTGGTGGACAACGTGACGGAGGAGGTCTCCGCGCGGCCCGGCCGGGCGGAGGAGGCGCTGACGCTGGGCGGGGTGCCGGGCCACTCCGTACTCGTCATCTCGCGTACGTACTTCGCGGGCGGTCGCCCCGTCGAGACCGCCGATGTGGTGGTGCTGGCCGAGCGGTACCGCGTCGCGTACCACCTTCCGGTGCGTTGACGGGCCGGTCCGAGCATTCCTCAACTTCACTATTCACAAAAGGATTTGAGCTGAATTTGAGCTCAGTGGAATTTGAGGTAGATTTGAGCTCAGTGCCTGCTACATGAAAAGCGGCACATCGTGCTCAACTCGCGTCACTCAGCCATCCGGGTTCATTCGCGGCAGCTGGGCACGAACTTTACGGAAGAGTCGCCGCTTCCCCGGTGATTTACAGGCGATTATGGGCGGGATTAATAAGTCCCGTGCCCGGCTGGTAAAGATTCGACGAAGGGCCCGACCGGCCCGCCTTGACTTATGCTTCTCATTGATTTTACCAGCGATTGACCTGCGCAGATGCACCCCAGAGTGCATCTGTTGGAGCCGGACCTCAAACTCAGCTCAAACCCGCGAGGCACCCCTTCAATTCGTATGTACGATGACGGCCGTTTGCATCAGGTACAGCTATGGGGGACGAAGGGAGTGTCAGGGACGTTGAGCAATGAACAAGGTTCCCACTCGCATTACAAAAGGTCGCTCGGAACGGTGTCGCTCACCGCGGTCGGCCTCGGTTCCATCATTGGCTCCGGCTGGCTCTTCGGTGCCGAGCGAGCCGCGTCACTGGCCGGCCCCGCCGCCATTCTCGCCTGGGTGATCGGCGCCGTGGTTGCCCTGACCATCGCCCTGACCTATTCCGAACTCGGCTCGATGTTCCCCAAGGCCGGCGGCATGGTCCGGTACGGGCAGTACTCGCACGGCTCGCTCGCCGGCTATCTGGCCGCCTGGGCCAACTGGATCGCCATCGTCTCGGTGATCCCGGGTGAGGCCACCGCCTCCATCCAGTACATGAGCTCCTGGGACTTCCACTGGGCGAAGCAGCTGTACGACGGGAAGGAGCTGACCGGCACCGGCGTCATCCTCGCCTCCGTCCTGCTGGTCTTCTACTTCTTCCTCAACTGGTTCGCGATCACCCTGTTCGCGAAGACCAACACCGCGATCACCGTCTTCAAGCTGGTCGTCCCGGCGCTGACCGCGGGCGCCCTGCTGCTGGCCCACTTCGACAGCGGCAACATCAGCGGCAACGGCGGCTTCACCCCCAACGGCTGGAGCTCGGTGTTCACCGCCGTCGCGGTCTCCGGCATCGTCTGGGCGTACAACGGCTTCCAGTCCCCGCTCAACATGGCGGGCGAGGCGCGCAACCCCGGCAAGTCCCTGCCCAAGGCCGTCATCAGCTCCATTCTCATCTCGCTGGTGATCTACGTCGCCCTCCAGGTCGCCTTCCTGGGCGCGGTCCCGGCCGCCGACCTGGCGCACGGCGGCTGGAAGGAGCTGTCCTTCAACTCCCCGCTCGCCGACCTGGCCACCGCCTGGGGCCTGAACTGGCTGGCGCTGCTGCTGTACGCGGACGCCTTCATCTCCCCGTCCGGCACCGGCATGATCTACGCGGCCACCACCTCCCGCATGATCCACGGTGTCCAGGAGAACGGCCATCTGCCCAAGATCTTCGGCAAGGTCGACCCCAAGACCGGTATCCCGCGCCCGGCGCTGCTGCTCAACCTGGCGATCGCCTTCGCGTTCCTCGCGGTCTTCCGCGGCTGGGGCTCGCTCGCCGAGATCGTCTCCGTCGCGACCGTCATCTCGTACATCACCGGCCCGGTCGCCGTGATGTCGCTGCGCCGGCTCTCCCCGGACCTGCCGCGCCCGGTGAAGCTGCGCGCGATGCCGATCATCGCGCCGATCGCGATGGTCTTCGGCTCGCTCGTCCTGTACTGGGCCCGCTGGCCGCTGACCGGTAAGGTCATCCTGATCATGGCGATCGGTCTGCCGATCTGGGCCTGGTACGAGCTGCGCAAGCCATGGGCCGAGCTGAAGCCGCACCTCATGGGGGGCGCCTGGATGGTGTCGTACCTGCTGGTCATGGCGACGGTCTCGTTCCTCGGCAGTAAGAAGTACGGCGGCCGTGGCGATCTGGCCGACGGCTGGGACTTCCTGATCGTGGCCGTGATCGCTCTGCTCTTCTACGCCTGGGGCGTGGGCAGCGCATGGCGCAACCCGTCCCTGGTGCAGGCCGAGCGGGAACTGGCCACCGAGGCCGAGGCCGCGGAGGCCGCGAATGAGGCCGCGGGCGAGGCGGACGACGACCGGCGCGAGAAGGCGACCGCGGGCGTCTGACATGGTGCGGGCCGGACGAGGGTGCCGCCTTGGCGGGGCGACACCTCGACCGGCCACTCCGCCGATGACCGGCCGCTGGCCGGATGAGTACCTCGTTGTAAGAAGGCGTATCCGGTGCGTGAAGGTTGGGCGTAGGCTCGGGCATATGCGGATCGGGAATTCCTTACCGGAGTCAGAGAGGCGTGCGCGGGGGCGCGCCAGATTGGAGGGGGCGGACCGATGAGTGACAGCAATGCCGTCCTGCCATGGCTCGTCATCCGCCAGGACGACAACGGCAATCGCTATCGCGTCGGCCGTTACGCCACCAAGACCGAGGCCCAGGAAGTGGCCGACCGGCTCGACTCGCAGAGCAAGGAGCAGCTCTACGTCGTCGAGCGGACCGCGGCCTCCCGACAGGCCCGCTGACCGCCCCCCGGCCCTCGTTCCCGCCGCCTTTCACCGTCATCGCCCGCGCCGCATCCCGGGGGACTCCTCCCGTAGGGTGCGGCGCATGACGGTGCGCGTGGTGGTGGGCGGAGCGGTGTTCGACCGGGGGCGGCTGCTGGCCGCGCGGCGCAGCGCCCCACCCGAGCTCGCGGGCCGCTGGGAGCTGCCCGGCGGCAAGGCGGAGCCGGGCGAGACGCCGCAGCAGACCCTCGTGCGCGAGCTGCGCGAGGAGCTGGGCGTCGAGGTGCGGCCGCTGGAGCGGCTGCCCGGCGAGTGGATCCTCAAGCCGGGGTACGTCCTGCAGGTGTGGACCGCGGAGCTGTGCTCCGGTGAGCCGCGCCCGCTGGAGGACCACGACGAGCTGCGCTGGCTGCCGCCCGACCGCGTGGACGAGGTCGACTGGCTGGACGAGGACCGTCCGGCGGTGGCCGAGGCGGTACGGCGGCTGCTGAGCGCGTAGGGCCTGCCCTGGCGGCCCGCCTCCGGTCCCCGCTCACGTACCCATCAAGACGGTCGACGGTACCCCGCCCGGATATCGGGTATGTACTGATTAACCTCCCTGAATCCATATATTCCGGCGGGGCTTGGACGTGTCGGGGGAAGTGATCGGCGTGACGGACGGCACAGGAGCGGCCGGTTCCGGGCCCGGCCGGCCCGGCTCCGTCGAGTGGGTCCTCCCCGCCGAGCCCGGTGCCGTCCGGGTGGTCCGTTCCCAGGTGCGTGAGGCGCTGGAGCGCTGGGGGCTTGCGCCGCTGGGCGATATGACGGTGTTGCTGGTGAGCGAGTTGGTCACCAACGCGCTGCGGCATGCCAGCGGTCCGATCGGCGTCCGTATGTACGCCCGTCGCGAACGCGCCGCGGGGGGCCCGGTCCTGCTGGTCGAGGTCTCCGACCCGCTCACCGATCCGCCGCGCGAGCGCGTGGCCACCGCGGAGGACGAGAGCGGCCGCGGCCTGCAGTTGGTGGCCCGCTCCGCGCTGCGCTGGGGCGCCCGGGCCGGCGCCACCGGGAAAACGGTGTGGTTCGAGCTGGCTCTGCCCGGTTAAGAGTGTGAGTGAGCGCTGATCTTGAGCGCTTGTCAAAAAGCCAGGACGGAACCTGAATGCAGGCTGAGATAGTGCTGTGATCGTGAAGACCGTACTCCGGATGGCCGAGGTGCTGGATACTCGCTATCTGAGAGCCGGTCGGAGCACCTGAGCCGGAGGGGACGGGCGCATGAGCGAGAAGCCAGCGGGGGCGGAGATGCCCGAGGAGGCGGTTGGTTCGCAGATGTCGCCAAAGTCCCGTACGTCCTCATCATCACGTTCGCCCATTGTGCCCGCCTTGCCTTCCTCATCGCCGTCTTCGTCTCCTGTGTCCAGCTCATCGTCTTTGCCCGTGCCGTACCGATCGTCGGAATCCTCACTGTCCTCCGCCCCGTCGGTCTGGCAGAGCAGCCCGCCCGGCTCGATTTACGACTACATCCGGGTCGCCTCCTTCTCGCTGGGGCCCGATGGCCGGATCGCCCAGTGGAGCCGGCGCGCCACCGAGCTCCTTGGTCTGAGCCATGAAGAGGCCATCGGCAAGGACCCGGTGGAGGCGTTCGTACCGCCCGAGCTGCGTGAGGCAAGCCGCCGGACGGTCGCCGACATCCTCGACGGCAGGGAGTGGACCGGGCTCGTCCCGTATCACAACCCGCAGGCGCCGCAGGCGCATGGCATCGCCGAGGTCTATGTGATGCCGGCCGAGACCGAGCACGGTGAGCGGTCCGCGCTGTGTATCGCCGTGGATGTGACGGCTCTACGGGGGTTGGAGACCGACCTCGCCGCGTCGCAGGCCGTTTTCGGTCAATCTCCGCTCGGTTTCTTTCTCTTCGGCACCGATCTGCGCATGCTTCGCGTCAATGAGCGGTTTGCCACGGTTTTCGGCCGCCCCGCCGAGACGTATCGCGGCGCCTCCTCGTACGACCTGCTGCCGCGCGGCGAGGCCGACCGGCTCGCCGCCGCCCTGCGCCAAGTTCTCGACAGCGGGCAGTCGCTGACCGATATGCCCATCGTGGGCACCGTGCCCGGCAACCCCGAGCGGCGCCGCTGGTCCATCTCGCTGTACCGGCTGCACAGCGGCTCGGGCCGGCCCATCGGCGTCGCCGGTCTTGCCACCGATGTCACCGGCCGCCGCCGCGCCGAACAGGAAGCCGCGGGCGTACGCCGCAACCTGGCGCTGCTCAACGAGGCGGGGGCCCGAATAGGCACCTCCCTCGATCTGGAGACCACCGCGCGCGAGCTGCTGGACGTCGCCGTACCGCAGTTCTGCGACCTGGCCTCCGTGGACCTCTACCAGGGGCTGCTCGTCGGCGACGAGACCCCGCCCGGACTGGCCGACGGCAGCGCCGAGCTGCGCCGGGTGGCCTTCGCCAGCGCCGTATCGGCCGGGCCGGTCGGCTTCGGCGACAGCTATCTGTCCAGTGGCGGAGCCGGTGGTGACGGAGCCGGCGGCGCCACCAAGCCCGTCCAGGTCGGCGAGGTGCACCGCTACCCCTTCAACTCGCCCAGCGCCGTGGCCCTGCGCACCGCCCGCGCCCGCGTCGTCCCCGGCCGGGACGGCGGCGAGAGCCTGGAGATGGGCACCATGCTCCAGTCCACCCTGGTGGTGCCGATGGTCGCGCGCGACACGGTCGTCGGCCTCGCCCAGTTCTCCCGCACCAAGGGCAGCGAGCCCTTCGGCGAGCGGGACACCGCCCTGGCCGTGGAGCTGGCCGCCCGCGCGGCCGTCTCCATCGACAATGCCCGCCTCTACCGCAGAGAGCACGAGCGCGCGCTGATACTCCAGCGCAGCCTGCTACCGCCCGGCGACCCGGAGGCCGCCGGGCTCGATATCGCCTGCCGCTATCTGCCGGGCAACGCGGCGACCGAGGTGGGCGGCGACTGGTTCGACGTCATCGAGCTGCCCGGCCACCGCACGGCCCTGGTGGTCGGCGATGTGATGGGCCGCGGTCTGCGCGCCGCCGTCGCCATGGGCGAGCTGCGCACCGCCGTACGGACCCTGGCGCTGCTCGACCTGGAGCCCGCCGAGGTACTCTCCGCGCTCGACGAGATCGCCAGCGGGCTCGGCGCGCCCGGCGGCTCGAACTCCGGAGGCCGGGCGAGCTCGCGCGCCCGCCGCGGCAAGGCCGCCGACGGCTCCTCCGACCTGGCCGAGGTGTACCTGGCCACCTGCGTCTACGCCGTCTACGACCCGGTCACCCGCCGCTGTACGTTCGCCAACGCCGGTCACCCGCCCCCCGTCCTCGTCGAGCCGGGCGAATCCGCCCTGCTGATGGAGGTCCCGCCCGGGATGCCGCTGGGCGTCGGCGGCGAACCGTTCGAGGAGATCGAGGTCGAACTCCCCGACGGGGCGCTGCTGGCCCTCTACACCGACGGCCTGGTCGAGTCCCGCGACCACACCCTCGACGAGGGCCTACAAGCCCTGCGCGCGTCCCTCAACACCCCGGACAGCGTGGTGTCCCTGGAGGACGTCTGCGACCACGTGCTGTCCACCCTGGACACCCACCACGGCGAGGACGACATCGCCCTGCTGATGGCCAGGATGCAGGGCCTGTCGGCGGAGTCGGTCGGGGACTGGCAGCTGCCCAGCGAGCCCAAGTCGGTCGGCCGCGCCCGTGAACTGGCCCGGCAGCAGCTGGAGTCCTGGGGCATGGACGAACTGGTGGACACCACCGAGCTGCTGGTGAGCGAGCTGGTCACCAACGCACTGCGGTACGGCGAGGGCGAGATCCGGCTGCGGCTGCTGCTGGACCGCACGCTGGTCTGCGAGGTCTGGGACAGCGGCCTGGTCCAGCCCCGGCGCCGGCGCGCCCGCGACACCGACGAGGGCGGGCGCGGGCTGCAGCTGGTCGGTCTGCTCAGCGCGGGCTGGGGCAGCCGGCGCACGCCGCACGGCAAGACGGTCTGGTTCGAGCTGGCGCTGCCGGGCGGGCAGTCGTCCGGCCCGGACTCGGTGGAGGCGCTGCTGAGCATGTGGTGAAGCCCGGACCGGAAACCCGGCCCGGGCCATCTGTAAACGGTCAGGACTCGCGGCGGCGGATCTTGTTGCCCAGCCAGACCAGCGGGTCGTACTTACGGTCCACCGCCCGCTCCTTGAGCGGGATCAGCGCATTGTCCGTGATCTTGATCCCCTCCGGGCAGACCTCGGTGCAGCACTTGGTGATGTTGCAGTAGCCCAGACCGTGCTCCTCCTGGGCCGTGCGCTTGCGGTCGAGCCCGGTCTCGGCCGCCCCGTCCAGCGGATGCATATCCAGCTCGGCGACCCGCATCAGGAACCGGGGCCCGGCGAAGACCTGTTTGTTCTCCTCGAAGTCGCGCACCACATGGCAGGTGTCCTGGCACAGGAAGCACTCGATGCACTTGCGGAACTCCTGGGACCGCCCCACGTCCTCCTGCCACATCCGGTACTCGCCAGGACCCAGGTCCTCCGGCGGTACGAAGGACGGCACCTCGCGCGCCTTCTCGTAGTTGAACGACACATCGGTCACCAGGTCCCGTACGACCGGGAAGGCGCGCAGCGGGGTGATGGTGAGCGTCTCGTCGCGGCCGAAAACCGACATCCGGGTCATGCACATCAGCCGGGGCCGCCCGTTGATCTCGGCGCTGCAGGAGCCGCACTTGCCCGCCTTGCAGTTCCAGCGGACCGCCAGGTCCGGGGCCTGGGTCGCCTGGATCCGGTGGACGATGTCCAGAACGACCTCCCCCTCATTGACCTCGACGTGGAAGTCCTTCAGACCGCCGCCTTCCACATCGCCCCGCCACACCTTGAAGTGGGCCTCGTACGCGCTCACTGGGTCAGCTCCTCGTCCGTCAGGTACTTCGCCAGCTCGTCCTTCTCGAACAGGCCGAGCAGATCGGGCCGGATGGGCGGGGTCAGGCGCCGCTCCAGCCGGATCTGGCCCTGGCGCGCGTCCGGCGCCGCCGGCCCGTCCGAGGGGTCGGCGAGCCGGCACACCAGGTTGACCGGCCGCCATTCGCGGTCCATCTCCGGATAGTCGTCGCGGGTGTGCCCGCCGCGGCTCTCGGTCCGCTCCAGCGCGGCGCGCGCCACGCACTCGCTGACCAGCAGCATGTTGCGCAGATCGATGGCCAGGTGCCAGCCGGGGTTGAACTGCCGGTGCCCCTCCACCCCGGCGCGCCGCGCCCGCACCCGCAGGGCGGCCAGGCGGTGCAGCGCCTCCTCCATCTCGCCGGCCTTCCTGATGATGCCGACCAGGTCGTTCATGGTCTGCTGGAGCTCCTGGTGGAGCGTGTACGGATTCTCGGCCGGAACCGTGGACCGAGGTGCTCGCGACGGGTCGCCGCCCTCCGCGCTGAACGGGCGCAGCGCCTCGGCCGCCGCCAGATCGATCTGCGCGTCGTCCGGGGCCGGCCGCGCTCCCGAGGAGGCTGTCTCGTCCGCGTACCGGGCCGCGTGCAGCCCCGCGCGCCGGCCGAAGACCAGCAGGTCGGAGAGGGAGTTGCCGCCCAGCCGGTTGGAGCCGTGCATCCCGCCCGCGACCTCGCCGGCGGCGAACAGCCCTGGCACTCCGGTCGCGGCCGTGGTGTCAGGGTCGACGTCCACGCCGCCCATCACGTAGTGGCAGGTCGGGCCGACCTCCATGGGCTCGGCGGTGATGTCGACGTCCGCAAGCTCCTTGAACTGGTGGTGCATGGAGGGCAGCCGCCGCTTGATGACCTCGGCGGGCATCCGGGTGGAGACATCGAGGAAGACCCCGCCGTGCGGGGAGCCGCGGCCCGCCTTGACCTCGGAGTTGATGGCGCGGGCGACCTCGTCGCGGGGGAGCAGTTCGGGCGGGCGGCGGTTGTGGTCCGGGTCCTCGTACCAGCGGTCGCCCTCGTCCTCGGTCTGGGCGTACTTCTCCTTGAACACATCCGGGATGTAGTCGAACATGAAGCGCTTGCCCTCGCTGTTGCGCAGCACCCCGCCGTCGCCGCGCACCGACTCGGTCACCAGGATGCCCTTGACCGAGGGCGGCCAGACCATACCGGTCGGGTGGAACTGCACGAACTCCATGTTCACCAGCGGCGCCCCGGCCAGCAGCGCCAGCGCGTGGCCGTCGCCGGTGTACTCCCAGGAGTTGGACGTCACCTTGAAGGATTTGCCGATGCCGCCGGTGGCCAGCACCACCGCGGGGGCCTCGATGGTGAAGAAGCGGCCGGACTCGCGCTCGTAGCCGAAGACCCCGGCGACCCGCTCGCCCGCCTCGTCCTTGAGGATGCGGGTGACCGTGCACTCCTGGAAGACCTTCAGCCGCGCCTCGTAGTCGCCGAACTCGGCCTTGTCCTCCTGCTGCAGGGAGACGATCTTCTGCTGGAGGGTGCGGATCAGCTCCAGGCCGGTGCGGTCGCCGACATGGGCGAGGCGCGGATACTCATGGCCGCCGAAGTTCCGCTGGGAGATCTTTCCGTCGGCGGTGCGGTCGAAGAGCGCGCCCCAGGTCTCCAGCTCCCAGACCCGGTCCGGGGCTTCCTGTGCGTGCAGCTCCGCCATCCGCCAGTGGTTGAGGAACTTTCCGCCGCGCATGGTGTCTCTGAAGTGCACCTGCCAGTTGTCGCCCTCGTTGACATTGCCCATGCTGGCGGCGATGCCGCCCTCGGCCATCACGGTGTGGGCCTTGCCGAAGAGCGATTTGCAGATGACGGCGCAGCGCTTGCCCGCTTCGCGCGCTTCGATCGCGGCCCGCAGCCCGGCGCCGCCGGCGCCGATCACGACCACGTCCCACGACTGCCGTTCGACTTGGGTCATCTTGTTGGGCACCTCTCCTAGAAAAAGCGCGGGTCGTCGAAGGCGCCGCTGGCCACCAGATAGACGTAGAAGTCGGCCACGGCGACGCTCACCAGCGACGCCCAGGCCAGCTGCATATGGCGGGCGTTGAGCTTGCTGACCCAGCCCCACAGTCGGTAGCGCACCGGATGCCGGGAGAAGTGCTTGAGCCGGCCGCCGACGATATGCCGGCAGGAGTGGCAGGAGAGGGTGTACGCCCAGATCAGCGCGATGTTGGCGAGCAGCACCAGGGTGCCGAGGCCCATATGGCCCCACCGGCCGTGCTCGTCGCGGAAGCCGAGCACCGTGTCGTAGCTGAGAATCCCGGCGACGATCACCGCGAAGTAGAAGAAGTAGCGGTGGATGTTCTGCAGGATCAGCGGGAAGCGGGTCTCGCCGGAGTACTTGGCGCGCGGCTCGGGGACCGCGCAGGCCGGCGGCGAGGCCCAGAAGCCCCGGTAATACGCCTTGCGGTAGTAGTAGCAGGTCAGCCGGAAGCCCAGCGGGAAGATCAGGATCAGCAGGGCGGGGGACAGGCCCCACCACGCGCCGAAGATCTCCCAGTTCGCGCCGCCCTTCATGGGCACGCAGTTCTGCGCGACGCAGGGCGAGTAGAACGGCGAGACATACGGCTCGGCGTAGTAGTCGTCTCCGGAGAAGGCCCGCCAGGTCGAGTAGACGACGAAGGCGAAAAGACCGGCGGCGGTCGCCGCGGGCGAGAGCCACCAGCGGTCGGTGCGCAGATGGCGGGCCGGGACGGCGGCGCGCGAGGGCGCGTGTACGCCGTGCGTGGCGGGGTCTTTTCCGGAGGCCGTACGGGCCTGGGGGTCGGTGCCTGTGGCCAAAAGGGACTCCGTGGTGGAGTGTGCGGGTGGGTGATGGGGCGGCACTCACGCGGCGTGAGGGCGGGACACGCTCGGGCCCCTCGGGTAGGCGCCCGTATGCGTCAGCTGCCGGGTCGCCTCGTGGCGCGTCGCCCGCTGGGGCGGGGCGCCGGGTGCCGGGTCGCCCCGTGGGGCGGATCGTCCCGTGGGGCGGATCGTCCCGTGGGGCGGATCGTCCCGTGGGGCGGATCGCCTGGTGGGGCGGGTCCGCCTCGTGGGGCGGGGCGCCGGTCACGCCGCGTGCGCGCCTCAGGGCGCGTGGCGGTCGCGCGCGCCGAGCCCCTCGTCGTCGACGTCCAACCAGAGCGCGCTGTTGTACGGCGCGTCGGGGACCAGCACCATCTCCGGGCTCGACCGCTCGCCGGGGGTGGTCGCGCGCAGCAGGGCCAGGCTTTCGCGCAGATGGTCCGCGTCGGTACGGACGCGACGTATGTCCAGGCCTCCGGGGCCGACCGACTGTTCCAGCCGGTGGACGGAGCGGACCAGATCGTCGAGACAGCGCTGGACGGCCGTCAAGTCGTCGTTCAAGGACATGACTTGCCCTCACTTCCGCGGTTGCGGTTGGCGACGCTCATGCGACAGCGAGTGTTACGCGTCATGGTCGCGGTTGGGAAGGGATCTGTCGGGATTGGCGCGGCCACCGGAGCGAAGGCACCTTCGCGCGCGGGGTACGCGCCCACCGGATTGACCCGCTCGGGTGATCCTTTCCCCTCCATGGCCGTCTCGGCGTGCTGTTTCCTGAACCGTCGCTTTGAGTGAGGAGTATATGCGATGAGCGTCACAATATGCCAAATATGCACAATTCCGGCTCGCCCGGCCCGTCCGGCCGAGCAGGCCCACCCCGGAGGTACCGCGCCATGTCCATCGCCAAGCGCCGCCGTGTCGTGCTGCTCGCCGCGGGAGTGCTGCTGCCGCTGCCCTGGGCGAGCGGATGCAGCTCCGGCGGCGACGACAGCTCGCCCGCCGCCGCCCGCCGGGACGTGGCCACGGCCGCCCGCGACCGGGTGGCCGATACGGGGACGCTGCGCTGGGCCCTGGACGCCGCGCCCGGGACGTTCAACGCCTTCCAGACCAACGCCGACAGCGGCACCCAGCGGATCGCCGGAGCCGTCCTGCCGTCCCTGTTCACCCTGGACGGCCGGGGCCGCCCGCAGCGCAACTCCGACTATCTCCAGGCCGCCGACGTGGTGGACCGCGAGCCCAAGCAGGTCGTGCGCTACAAGCTCAACCCGAAGGCCGTGTGGACCGACGGGCGCACGATCGGCGCGGAGGACTTCACCGCCCAGTGGAAGGCGCTGCGCGGCGCGGACGGCGCGTACTGGACGGCCCGTAACGCCGGGTACGACCGCATCGCCAAGGTCGAGCCCGGCGACGGGGAGCACGAGGTCGAGGTCACCTTCGCCAAGCCGTACGCGGACTGGCGCTCGCTGTTCACCCCGCTCTACCCGAAGACCGTGATGAGCGACGCGACGGCCTTCAACGACGGACGGCGCCGGGGGCTCGCGGTCAGCGCGGGACCGTATCTGATGCGCAGCATCACGGGCGGCACGAAGAGCGTCACGCTGGTGCGCAACCCCCGCTGGTGGGGTGACCGGGCCCGGCTCGACAAGCTGGTCTTCAAGGCCGTACCGGTCAAGGACAGGCCCGCCGCGCTGCTGGCCGGGAAGCTCGATCTGGCCGAGGTCGACCGGGCCATGGCCGAGCGGATCGAGGACGCGGCCGAGGTGCCCAAGAAGAAGGGCAAGGCGGCGGAGAAGGCGCAGAAGGCGGAGAACGGGAAGAGGGGGACGGACGAACAGGCCGCGGCCGAGCCGTCGGCTCAGCACGGGGCCGAGGCCGGGACGGACCTGGCGGCGGGCGGCCGGGACGCGGCCGACGCGATGCGCGCCTGGGCGGAGGAGAACTCCTCCAAGGAGGCGCGGGCCGAGAAGGCGGCCCTGCGCAGGCTTGTCGTGCGCAAGGCCCTGGAGCCCGCGTACACCCAGCTCGCCCTGAACGGCACCAAGGGCCCGCTCGCCGACGAGCGGGTGCGCCGGGCGGTGGCCCGCGCGATCGACCGCAAGGACCTCGCGAAGCTGGTGCTGGGCCCCCTGGGGCTGCCCGCCAAGCCGCTCGGCAACCATCTGCTGATGGCCGGCCAGCAGGGCTACAAGGACCACAGCGGCGCCCTCGGCGGCAAGGACACCCACGCCGCCCAGGCCCTGCTCGCCGACGCCGGCTGGCGCGCCGCCCCCGCCTCGGCCCGGCAGAAGGCGCTCGGCGCCAAGACGGACGATCAGGGCCACGACACCGCCCGGGACGGCGGGAAGCGCGACAGCGGGCAGCGGGACGGCGGGAAGCGCGACGGCGGCCGGGGCGCGGGCCCCGGCGCGGGCGACGCGGGCCGCTC